>NZ_JAUBSA010000063.1:0-36762 GCF_036702115.1 Microcoleus sp. LAD1_D5
GTCTTACACGTTGTCAACGCCGAACGCGAGTCAAAGTCTTTTGAGGTAAGGGTTTTAGGCTTATTCAGCAAGCCCTAGCCTAATTTTCCGGAACAATCTGCTGTTTAAATTCAAACAAATTAGGATTGGTAGGGTCATAAAAAGCCCGCAACCAATGCACGTTTGGAGAACCAAAAGTTTCAACTCTAGTAAAATTTTTCATTCTCGGTAATTGAGTCTCATCGGTAAAATAGGGTAAAGGTTTATCGATGCGGAAATAGTGAGTATCGCCGTGGACGAATACAACCTGCCCTGGGAAATTGCCTGTTTCTGTTTCCAGAGTTGCGATAAAATCGTTGTAGCCGCTTCTTCTTTTGTCCTTCGGATCGAGTTCAAATCCCGGATTTGCCTGTGCAACTAACACAATTCCTTTGCTGTTGCTGCGTTTGGCTAAACCAAAACATTCTTTGATCCAGGCTAAGTTAGCCCAATTGCGATCGGCATATTCTGCATCTGCTTCGGGAGTGCGACCAAAATTGTTGTTGCTTCCCGGCATATTAATCGCGAAAAACACAACGTCATGATAAATCCAGCGAACGTTTTCGCGGAATTTAGCAAACTGCGGGTTTTCGCTTTGACGGGTGAGAGTTAAGGTGCGCTTTCCCAAACTTTGATTACCGTTGCTAAATATTTCCCGCAGTTTAGCGAGTCTTTCTACTGGATCGTAACTGCCGTTTTTTGAACGGTGGCAATCCGTCCATTCATTGTCACCATAGGCAAGAATAAACGGTATCTCAAAATTGTCAAATAACTGCTTGCGGCTGAGAAAAGTTGCATCATCGCAGACACTAGAACCGTTTTTAATGTCGCCGTCGTGGACTACAAACGCTGCGGGCGATCGATTGATATCTGCAATCAAACTAGGAAATTGTGCTTCCTGTTCGGCACTGTAGGGCAAATCACCAATCAAGGCAAATTCAAAAGGTCGATCGCCCGAAGTTTGAGCGTAAGTTAAAACCCCAAAACCCGTAATTGCTACAAAAACAATCAAGGCAAGAATTAGATAGTTTTTTTTCATTTTTTGAGGCGTAAGTAAATTATTTATGATACCATATTAGCCGAAAAATTACTCTCAAAACTCATGAATTTTCGTCGGTTGCTCTCGATAATTGCCATGCTTTCGATCGCAGGCTGCAATATCCAAACGCCACAAACTAACACACAGCCTACAGAAAGTCGATCGCCAATAGCAACCCCTGTTCCCGCCAAACCACAGGCTGAAATCAAAGAAGCAACACTAATTGCTGTCGGCGACATTATGATGCACAGTACCCAAACGCGATCGGGCTACGACGCAAGAAAGACAACATACAATTTTGACAATTTCTTCGCACCAGTGAAAAGTATCCTATCAACAGGCGATTGGGTGATCGGAAATCTCGAAACACCTTTAGCGGGCGAAGATGCGGGCGGATATACGGGATATCCGCTATTTAACGCACCGGCTCAATTAGCGGATGCTGCTAAAAAAGCCGGATTTAATATCTTGACAACCGCGAACAATCATGCTTTAGATCGTGGAGAAAAAGGGGTAATTAGGACGATCGCTAATCTGAGCGATCGTAAAATTGCGTCCACAGGAACAGCCACATCAGCCGCCGCCGCCGATCGCACTTTAATCAGCACCAAAAACAACATTTCACTAGCCATGCTAGCCTACACATACGGCACAAACGGCATTCCCATACCCAAAGGCAAAGATTACTTAGTTTCCCTAATTGACGAAAAAAAGATAGTCAAAGACATTGCTAAAGCCCGCAAACAAGGAGCAGATATTATCGCAATCTCCCTGCATTTTGGCAACGAATATCAGCGACAGCCAAACACCCAACAAAAACAATTAGTGGAAAACCTATTAAAAGCCGGTGCAGACATCATTCTCGGAAGCCATCCCCACGTCGTCCAACCTTACAAAATCTTTAATTTCCCCGGAAAAAATGGGAAAAGCCGCAAAGCTGTAGCAATTTATTCAATGGGAAACTTCATTTCCGGTCAGAATAAAAAATATACAGACTTAGGCGTAATTTTGCAAGTAAATATTCGCAAAACATTTCCCGAAAAAACCACAGAAATTACAGATGTAAAAACACATCCTACTTGGGTGCACCGCTACAGCTTGAACAACAAATTAAACTACCGCGTTTTGCCCCTAGCAAAAACTGTCACCGAGAAAAAAGATCCGCTATTAGCAACTTCGCACTATCCGGTTCTCAAAAGAGATTGGCAGGATATGAACAATCATCTTAATTCTTTAAATAAACCTCAATATAACAAGAAATCCCTCCCTTAAGCAGGGGGGACTGGATAGGACTCTATCTAGGTTTTACGTTTTAGGTTGGATGCTTAGTCTATTCCACCTACCACCTACCACTTATTTTTGAGAAGTGTCGCCTACACGTAAGTGAACAAACCTAAAGCGCTCTGAGTTAAAAATCTGTCCTGCAAAACGGCAATTAGTTCGTAATTTGAATTTTCTTCGCGGTAAATAGCAGTGCCAGAAATTCCCTGAATGGGAGAGCCATCTAAGAGGTAGTCAGACGCACTTCCTTGCAGTTGAATTGTGTCTGCAAAGGGCAGATAATCAGTAATTAATGCGTAGTCAGCATCGCCGCCAACATTGTAGAAAGCCTGACCGGGCGCGCCGAGAACGAAGGTATCCAATCCTGTCCCGCCAATCAGCGTATCTGCATCAATTTCCGGCCCGTAACCGTAAGCAATTATTCGGTCATTTCCGCTACCGCCGTCTAAATAGTCGCTGCCATCGCGACCTACGCCACTATCAGTTAGGATGTCGTTTCCATCGCCGCCGTAAAGAGAATCATTTTCCGTACCGCCGATGAGAAAATCATCTCCAAACTCGCCGTATAATTTATCGTTTCCGCTACCTCCAATTAGGATGTCATCCGCATACCCGCCCCGCAGTTCGTCGTTACCGCTACCGCCATTTAATTGGTCGTATCCATAGCCGCCGTCGAGAAAGTCATCGCCATTTTCACCAAATAGTTGATCGTTGCCAAAACCGCCATAGAGTGTATCGTCATCTTCGCCACCGTACAGAAAGTCATTTCCGCCCAAGCCTACTAGAGAATCATCCCCTGCTAAGCCGTAGATGACATCATATTCTGGGGTGCCTTTCAAGCTGTCTGGTTCTTCAGTTCCAGTGATAACCATTGTTTTAGTTCCTTCAATTGCTAGTCGGGAGCGCAAATCATGCGAGGGAAGTTGCCCTTGAGGTGGGATTGCAAAATCTAAGAGCGCGATCGCTCTCCCTTAATCAGTTATATCTACTTTAACTATTTTGAAAAGTTTCGACCAGTCGCTTATTTGAGTGACACTCATTTTACGTAACTCATTTGCTGAATTAGCCAATAAATCGCCCCTTCCACATCAGCAACCTGCTCAACATAGGGAATCTGCGGGCGCTGCACTATCACAACCGGAATTTCCCGTTCCCTAGCCGCAGCAATTTTAGCATAAGTAGCACCGCCGCCGCTGTTTTTGCTAACAATTGTATCAATTTGATATTCTAATAGTAATTGCCGCTCGTCTTCCAACGAAAAAGGCCGCCTTGCTAATCACAATTTACCGTTAGGTACAGGAGTATTTAGTGCAGGAGGATCGATCGCCCGCATCAAAAACCAAATAGTCACTGATGTAGGGTGCGTCAGGGAAAACGATATTACCCGAAATCAGGGCACGGCACTGCCGTTTCCCTACAAATCCGGCGATCGTTACATCCGATCCGTGCGATCGGGCGATCAACAAAATTGCTGTAGGGAAGCAGCACTACCGTTTCCTGACTGCCGTTTCCTTAGCCGCAGTTTTTTTTAAAGTCGCATAAATTTTCAGTAAATACCGATCTACACACTCGCCAAACCCAAAGTTAAAATATACCCAAGAAAAAAAATAGCTCCTCCTAGCTGTTTTTTGGGCCAGCTAAATATCAGGGAGTTCATCTACGTGTCAATAAATAAAACGCTCAAAGGCAGAGCCACTACACCTGCCGCAGGTTTTACAATGATTGAGCTATTGATAATTATTTTAATCATAGGAATATTTTGTGCGATCGTCGCCCCCTCTTGGCTAATGTTTATCAACAACCACCGTTTAAAGCTATCGCTCGATCGAGCTTATTGGGCAATGGAACTTGCCCACAGCAACGCCAAACGATCCAAAATTTCATGGCAAGCCAGCTTCAAACAAGTAGGAGAAAATGTACAAATGGCCGTTCACCCAGCCGACATTCCCCCAGCCCAAATACCAGACAGTCAATGGAAAAACCTAGAACCGCAAATTCAAATAGATCCAGATGAAACAACAGTGCTCCAAGTAAATGAAAGCAACGAGCAAAAAACAAACGGCACAATCCGGCGCGTCATGTTCAACCACAGAGGTTGCCCCGTATCTCGAATCGACCACGACTGCACGCTAACGAGTATAAGAGCCAAAGGAACCCTAACACTATATCATCCCAACTTAAGAAACAGCCAACGCTGCATCATCATCTCCACTCTCCTCGGACATAAACGCACCTCCCAAAGACAATCAAAACCCAACGACAACAAAAGATATTGTTACTGACAGGGCGATCAATTATTTTGGGGTAGGGAAACGGCATTGCCGTGTCCTCAATAGCCTTGTTGTCGATCGTTATATTCGATGTCAATTCCTGACGCAACATCTCAGATATAACTTATATCTTGCACCATTCTCAATTAGCCTTTTCTGAACAGGCCGGAAAGCCTGTGCCTAAAAAGCTTATTGACAATAGTGCAACATCTGACATATAATCAACTACTTCTTACTCGGCGCAATCTTCTCAATAGAAATCAGCGCCTCCATCACCGACTCCACAATCGGCGCCGCCACCGTACCCCCCGAAGAACCCTCCTTCGGCTCATCAATCACCGCCAGCACCACATACCGAGGAGCCTCCACAGGCATGATCCCCACAAAGCTAGTAATAATCGCCTTGTCAGAATAACCCCCACCAGCATTAGCTTTTTGAGCCGTGCCCGTTTTTCCAGCAATCCGATACCCAGGAATTTGTGCAGCTTTCCCCGTACCACCATCAACCACAGTTTCCATCATTTCTAACACCTGCTTAGTAGTTTCCGGCGAAAAAACCTGCTTTGGAACCGCCCTCGGAAGCTTCCAATAAGCTTCACCTTCCCTATCAAAAAGTCCCCGCACAACGTGAGGAGTCACCAACTTGCCACCATTAGCCAAAGCGCCGTTAAGCTGCACCAACTGCATCGGAGTAATCGAAAAACCTTGCCCAAAAGCCGTAGTAGCAACTTCCACCGGAGAATTAATAAATTGCTCTCGATTTTTAAGTTGACTGCTTACTTCAAAAGGCAAATCAGTTCCTGCAGTTTGTCCGAGTCCGAGTTTTTCTAAAGCTTGATAGTAAAGAGAAGGTTTCATGGTTCTCATGATGTGCACCATCCCCACATTACTAGAATGTTTCAAAATCTCAGTAACAGTGGAAGGGCCGCGCGCGCCTACGAATTTGTAATCGGAATTTTGGATAGTCCAGGGATTCATGTAAATCCGACCTTCATCGTTAAACACAGTATTAGGTTTCACCGCACCCGCTTCCAGAGCGATCGCCACATTAATCGCTTTAAAAGTCGAACCAGGCTCATAAACATCAGTTACAGCCCAATTTTTATAGCGCGACAAATCGAAATTAAAATATTGATTCGGGTCATAAGAAGGTTCCGCTACAACTGACAGCAATTCCCCGTTACGGGCATCCATCACAATCACTGTGCCCCGCTTCGCATCGTGTTGCTTCATTTTTTCCTTAAGCGCAGTTCGGGCAGCCCGCTGCAAGCGACTGTCGATCGTCAATTGCAATTTCAAGTCATCAAGCTGCACAAATCCCGCCGTCAGCCGATCGGGAACCCAATTCCCATTGCTCGACCTGCTAAACTGAATCGACGGCATCGATCGTTCCAATAAATTCTGCTGGCTGTATTCCACCCCGGCTTGTCCCTTCCGTTCCCCGTCCACATAACCGAGGATATCCGCCACCAACTCCTGCTGCGGGTAAAAACGCTGCTGCTGCCGCAGCAACTCCAAGCCATCGACCAGACTCTCTTTAATTTGCATCTGAGCGACGCGATCGGCAACCTCTTGAGGCAGAGAGTCCGCAATTGTAATACCGCTTTCAGCAAGATTAAACCTGCGTATCAATTCAGTTTCCGACGTAGTGCCCGGACTCAGTTCGATCGCCAGCATCGGAGCCAATTTAGCGGCAATTTCCGCCTTCGAGTGGTTAAACAACTTCGGGTGAGCGTAGAGCGTGTACACCTGTCTGTCGATCGCCAAAACATTTCCTGCGCGGTCAATTATCGGGCGTCTGGGCACAAACGGCTTCGTTTTGAGAGTTTGCTGCTGCTCGGCCTGTTTGCGGAGCGCCGGAGCTCGTGTCACCTGCAAATAAAACAAATTCACAGCCAGCCCCAGCCCCCCCAGCATCAACACCGCCCACACGGCCCACAAACGGAACTTGCTGCGCTTTAAACGCTCCACCGGTCGCCCCCAAGATGCAGCCGTCTGTTGTGGCGATCTGCCGAAACTGCCTGGAGATCTAGGTTTGGCTGGTTTTTCCCACCCAGTGCGATCGCCCGACGGTTTTGGGCGTTTGAAATTCGGCGATCTGTAGCGGTCAAAACGGGGGTCGTAGCTCATGGCATTAAAAATTCAATAGCAAGTTAGAGCGTTTTAGAATTTATAATTTAGAATTTATAATTTAGATTTTATAATATAAATTTCAAGACTTGGGAATGAGCAATCCCTGTCAGGGTTTGGATCAGACCTACAGTTGCATTCTTTTTTTTGAAGTCGTGTTAATTATTTTTAATTTGTAACTTCCGGTTGGAAGCCGAAAATCGATCGCGACTTGCAAAAAAGTCAAAAAGGAGATTAGAGCCTCCAATTCTCAGGCCCTCGGACACTCAGGCCCTCGGGCGCTCTCGGCTTTGACACAGGTTTAATAGCCCAGCGGTGTTTCCACACCGACTCGATTCTTAAGAGCGGGCTCAGAGTTTGGTGCCGCAAGGGGCGATCGGGTTTCAGGGGCCGGCTGCAAGAAAATCGTGTCCCCAGGATTCTGCGGAGCCAAACCAGTTTCGGGATTTTGGGCTTCTTTAGCAAGTTGGTGTTTCAAGACTTCGCTAGAAGCACTCAACTGCTGTTCCCGGAGGCGCAGAGTTTCCAGTTTTTGATACTCCTGACTCCAGCGCTGCTCGCCGTAAACAGTCAAGCCATAGAGACTCAGAGCACCGCCCAAAAGTATAACTGCTGCCACTGAGGAGGCGCGCTGTGCCCGCAGGAGCGATCGCAACCACACTGGCATCTGCTGGCGAGCTGGCAAGACTTTCAGCACCGATGCGGACTGCTGAGCCTGAGCCTGTTCGTCGGCTGTCGAGTAGTTGGGCAATACCGGCCCTGTCTTCGCCCGCCTAGCTTTGGCAATAGAAGTAACTTTGCTTTTGGCGGGGCCAGCAGCGGGCTTGCGGGTCGATCGGGAGCGGCGAGAATCCGGGGATCTGATAGCAGCGGTCATAGAGTTCACCAATACGTAAAGTGGGGTAGCTTCAGCTTGATTGAGGTTAAGAGTTTTTTGTCTCCCAGATCGCCAGTCGTGGCCATCTGCGTTTGATCGGTTATCCTTACCAAAGATACCTCACAAGCCAACCAACCCATCCTACCACTGGTCTCTTTGACTTCAGGATTTGCCAAAAAAAAAGAAATCTTTGCCGGTTAGCCGTAATCCATGTGAAATTTATTAATAAATGCAGTATTGTAATCAACGAGCGAATCGTTGAGCTATTCGTGCCAGCATTGTTTCTCAAGTAAACTATTCCCTTCCTTGCGATGGGTTTTCAATGTTAAGGAGTTTTTATGAACAAGGGATTAATTCGTTTGACTTTGGTAGTGGGCTTGGCAGCCGCCCTCGGCGCCTGCGGAGGTCCAGATGCCAACACTCCTAGCTCTAGCCCCACTCCCGGTGGCACTACTACTACTCCTCCCGTTTCTTCTCCATCTCCAAAGTCCACTCCACCTACTAGCCCAGCCCCTGCTCCTAAAAAGACTCCCTAACTAGGGCTATCCCGGAGTTGGTGCCCAACGAGCCTAGCCTCGGGGTGAAAAATAGTTCGCTCCTCGCATTTTTTCATCTCATCGGTCTAGGTCTCAAGTTGGGTGTTAGTAATTGTCTGAAGCTTTTACTACTAAAGTTCAGTACGTCCCCTTACCGCAGCAAAGTCCGCTGATTCGCTGCGTTACAAGAGCATTCCCTTTCAACTAGAAAATTTGACTTCCGGCCTGCACGTTTTGAAACTCAAGCCTGTGACAGGATGTTTGAGGACATTGCCAGTGCTGCTGCTTCAACTGAATATCAACCGGAGGCAAGCGAGACTCGACGCAAATTTTTCACTCTATCGACTCTCGCTTGCCTTCCCCGCCACTGTTCCCACAGACGAGAGGAAAGCAAGCAGAGACTTGCATGCTCGAAAACTGGCGGGATGAAAGCATCGGCATTGCTACTCGATTTGTTGACTACGAGTTTCGCGCCGATGCGGGCAAGCACATCGACCCGTCTGTTTTAAGCCAGTTTAATGATTCAATTGGCGCCGCGCCAGTTCGGTATTAACCCTGCCTCGGCAAAACTCGCTCCAGTTGCGCCTCAGTGCTGCTTTAAACCTATTGCACCGTCGCTGGTAGGATGCTGCTAGTTTGGTAGGCGATTCCTTGAGCATGGCAGATATTGCTGGCTGCTGTCGTCATGCTGAGTCCTTTAGCTTTGATTCCTCAATACCGAGTTGAGCATCCTTCACTCATCCTTCGCTGTTTGAGCGTATTGCCCAAATTCACCGACTTTGTGGGGAAACCCAGCCTCCGGGATGTGAAATTCTACCGATCGGGCGATCGTCCCTGCCTGAAACTTCCAGGTAAACTATTACCTGCTGCCCAACACTTACAGGGTTGACCCTCCTGCAGTGGCCAATCGACAATAGTTTGAAAAATTTTCATATCACATATTAAATAAAAAGTCAATGATATTTGGGAAAAAATATAAATTTTTCAATTTGTTTTAATATTTCTATACTTAGATGTTAGCAGCCAAACCCCAGCTCGGCCGCCGGCAAGGCAACAGCCTGCTGTGTGTGCAAGGGCGCGCGCTGGAGCTGCAGCAGGCAAGATCATGCTAATCAGTGGTAGGATAAGCGATCAAAAATGTATCGAAATGTAAAGTGCAGCGCCACTCTAGGTTTTGAAAGCCATTTAGTTAAAAGATTGAGGTAAGTAGTTTTATGCCCGCGACCGTCCCCTTTGAACAGATTGACCGCATTGTTTGGAATCAGCACCACGATCCATTTGAAGTGCTAGGCCCTCACGCGATCGAAGAAAATGGCAAAAAAGTCTGGGTCGTCCGAGCTTATCTGCCGAATGCGGATGCGGTATCGGTAGTTTTGCCGGAGGCCAGGGCCGAATACCCGATGAAATCAGAGCATCACCCTCACTTTTTTGAATGTACGATCGACACCCCAGAACTAGCAAACTATCAATTGCGGGTCAAAGAAGGGGAACACGAGCGCTTCATCTACGATCCCTACGCCTTTCGATCGCCCAAACTCACAGAATTCGACCAACACCTATTCTCAGAAGGCAATCACCACCGGATTTACGAAAAACTCGGGGCGCACCTCACCGAAGTAGACGGCATCACAGGAGTATATTTTGCCGTTTGGGCTCCGAATGCTCGCAATGTCTCTGTTTTAGGGGATTTCAACTATTGGGACGGCCGCAAACATCAAATGCGGAAATCGCAAAACGGCATCTGGGAATTATTTATTCCGGGACTATCCGTGGGAACTTCCTACAAATACGAAGTGAAAAACCAAGACGGACATCCCTACGAAAAGTCCGATCCTTACGGTTTCCAGCAAGAAGTGCGGCCGAAAACAGCATCAATTGTCACGGACTTAAGCACCTACACTTGGCACGATAGCGCTTGGATCGAAAAGCGGCGGCACACAGACCAACTTACCCAGCCGGTGTCGGTTTACGAATGCCACATCGGTTCTTGGCTGCACGCCGGTACTGACGAACCCGCCGTGCTACCAAATGGGGAAATAGAAACACCAGTGCAAGTTTCGGAACTGAATCCCGGAGCGCGCTTTCTGACTTACCGGGAATTAGCCGATCGGCTGATACCCTACGTCAAAGATTTGGGATTCACTCACATCGAAATGCTGCCCATCGCCGAACATCCTTTCGACGGTTCTTGGGGCTATCAAGTCACCGGCTATTTCGCCCCAACTTCCCGCTACGGCAAACCTGAAGATTTCATGTATTTTGTTGACCAGTGCCACGCCAACGGCATTGGCGTACTCGTGGACTGGGTACCGGGACATTTCCCCAAAGACGGTCACGGTTTGGCTTTCTTTGACGGAACTCACTTGTACGAACACGCCGACCCCCGCAAGGGCGAGCACAAAGAGTGGGGAACCCTAGTATTTAACTACGGCCGCAACGAAGTGCGGAATTTCCTAGTATCAAACGCTCTGTTCTGGTTTGACAAGTACCACATCGACGGGATTCGCGTAGATGCCGTAGCCTCGATGCTTTATTTGGATTACTGCCGTGAACCGGGAGAATGGCTGACCAACCAGTACGGGGGTCGGGAAAATATCGAGGCGGCAGATTTTCTGCGACAGGCGAATCACGTAATTTTTAGCTATTTCCCAGGTGCGCTGTCGATCGCCGAAGAATCTACCTCTTGGCCGATGGTATCTTGGCCGACCTATGTAGGGGGTTTGGGCTTCAACCTGAAGTGGAACATGGGTTGGATGCACGATATGCTCGACTATTACCACATGGATCCGTGGTTCCGCCAATTCCACCAAAACAACATAACTTTCAGTATGTGGTACAACCACAGCGAGAATTTCATGCTGGCTTTGTCCCACGATGAAGTAGTCCACGGCAAAGCCCACATCATCGGGAAAATGCCAGGGGACGAATGGCAAAAGTTTGCAAACGTGCGCTGTTTGTTTACTTTTATGTTTGCTCATCCCGGAAAGAAAACGATCTTTATGGGGATGGAGTTCGGCCAGTGGCACGAGTGGAACGTTTGGGGGGATTTGCAGTGGCAGTTGCTGCAATTCGAGCCACACCAAAAGTTGAAGCTGTTTTTTAAGGATTTGAACAATTTGTACCGCAGCGAAACGGCACTTTACAGTCAAGATTTTGCTGAGGATGGGTTTGAGTGGATTGATTGCAGCGACAACCGACACAGTGTCGTGGCATTTATGCGCCGAGAGAAGGATGGCGACGAGTTTGTGGTGACGGTGTGCAATTTTACGCCGCAGCCGCACTCTCACTATCGCGTAGGAGTGCCGGAACCAGGTTTCTATACGGAGTTGTTTAACAGCGACGCGCGGGAATACGGCGGCAGCAATATGGGGAATTTGGGGGGCAAGTGGACTGAGGAGTGGTGGTTCCACAACAGTGCTTATTCGATCGACTTGTGTTTGCCACCTTTGGGGGTGTTGATTTTAAAGCTCGATCGGGCAAAAACAACAGCCAAATCTCAAGAGTTTTAAGTTGTGAGTCGTGAGAGTTTTGAGCTAAGAAGAATCAAAACTTTATTAAACCTAAAAATTTGAGGGTATTCAGAAACCCGGTTTCTTGGAGAAATCGGGTTTTTTCTGTTTTGTTGTTGTGGCGAAAGAAGGAAGTTCTGCAACAGATTCGCTTTCTTCAGATTTAAGGGATTTAATATTAATTCCGGTTGCAGAGGAATGATTTAACCGCAGAGTACGCAGAACTCACAGAGGAAGAGAAGAGAGAGATGAATAATTTCGATGCAAACGGAAAGGATATAATACCACTTCTAAACACTTCGACTACCCCTCGACTCCGAGCGGCGGGGAAGCGCGAACGTACAAGTTGCAAATACTAGGGCTAGGCGAGCGTACCTATTACCAATTTTTAATTTCGAGTATCGGAAGCGCCAAGATTATAAGAAACTTTTGACGGCTCAACTGTTACTACTTCCGAAATAGATTGTTCTGCGGCTACCTCTAAAGTTGGCAGTGGTAGATGCTTCATTTCCCAAACTTTCAGCAAAATTAGATATTCATAAAAAGCTTGCAGCGTGCACCAAGCCAATCCCGCTTGGCCGTCAAGAAATCCGCCGAGTAATATATACATATAGAAAAAGCGCACCACAGGCCGCAAAGGCAAGCGTAAAGAAAAATCTTTCAAAGCGCGGCGCCTTTCCACCTCCGACGCGCCAAACAATAAACCCCACCAATTTACTTGACCCGCTTCTAATTGACGGAGAGTTTCAGCCGCCTCGTCAGTCGAGTAGCGGTTGTGCTTTTCAATCCAGCGGGAAAGACCTTTGCTGCAAGTATAGTGAGGGTAGGTTTCCTTCAAAAAGTGAGTAGGCCCGTTGCAGACTTCCCGTTCAGTGTGACCGTAGTCAGTAAACCACACTCGGTCTTTGCGAAACAGGCGCATTTGATAGCGGGGATATTGAGTGCTGCGGCGAATCCAGCGCTCCATAAATATTACTTTTTCAGCTACGTAATAGCCGATATATTCTTGACTTTCGATCGCCTTTAAGCATTCAGCAAACAGTGCAGGCGTCATCCGCTCGTCAGCTTCGAGTATGTAAACCCATTCGTACTTGCACGGCACTTCTTGGAGCATCCAAGTCCGCTGGCGTCCATGAGTTTCAAAGCGGTGCTGCACAGTTTGCACGGCATAGTTCTGAACAATCTCAAGGGTGCGATCGGTGCTGAAAGAATCAACTACAATGATATCGTCACAAAGCCGTGCCGATTCAATGCAAGCGGCGATATCAATCTCTTCGTTGTAAGTCAGAATATAAATTGAGAACATTCCCAGCTTTCAGTAATGGCAAACTATTGGGTAAACAAACTATTTCTCAGGGATGTCTCGACCAGCGCGATCCCTGCCAGCGCCGGTCAATTTTTGCGGCGGCCGAACCGCAGAATTCCCATACTTCTCAATCCCGTCCAACCAACAGTAATGTAGCCGATCGCTAACAGCAAACTGCTGATTCCCGTCTGTAAACTCGAATTTCTCGATCGAGTTCTTAACTCTTTCTCTTTTTGTTGCTTGCGGGTGCGAATCTCGTTGCGAGCTTGAGTAGGAAGTTCTTGAGCTTGCTGTTCCAGGAACTTGTCGAGGGCTTTCGGGTCATTTTTTGACTCCTGAAGCACAGCTTTCAATTCCTTGGGAACATCTGGACTCTTGAGTGCTTGTTGCAGCTTCCCGTCGTCTTCCAGCAGCGCCCCTATCTGGGTGCGACGCTGGCTTTTGAGCTGTTCTACCTGAGCTTTAAATTGAGCGCTTTTAAGTTGTGCCTCAAGTTGACCTTCCGCTTGTCCCGCTTCTTGATCGACTTGAGCCAGAGCATCCTTGAGTTCCAAACGAGTATTGTTGAGGTGAACGGGAACCAGAGATAGGTAAACTAGACCTAACAAGCTGGAAATCAACAGCGCCCAGAATCGCAAGTCCAGCCAAACCTTGCGTCGCTCAATAGAGACTCCACTGCTGCTGTCAACCCAAAAGCCAGTCATCAGGAGGGCAATACCGATCAAAGGAATAATGCCCCTGTCAACTATCTGAGTTGCAGCACTCAACTGCCAGCCTCGATTGAGAAGGTCTGAACTTTCTCCCGGCAGCGACAGAACAATGCAGTCAAGCAAAGCAGAGAGAATCAAGATAATCCCGACTACTTTGAGAGTTCGAGCAGCTACTGAAGAAAATTGACGGCTATTACTTGCTTTCATAAATTCGTGTTAGATAATTCTACACCGTTAGATTCAAGGGGGTAGTTGAGTGGATTTTGTTGAACGAGTTAAGCTATTTTCCACCAAAATAGCTGTTTCGGGTACCGACCTCGACTTTCCTCTGGGTTTTCACAGGCTGCGGTTGCGACCCAAAAGGTCGAGTTTTTGCACAGCTATACTGAGTGGGACACAGGAGGCTGTAAGCTTCTGGGGTGGCTGTAAGGCTTGGTCAAGATAGCGCCCAGAAACTGCAGCAAGCAACTGCTGGCTTTTTCTATAGTCTGACGAATCCAGCGTAAAGATGAGTTCTGCACGCTTGGGTTCGGTGCTTTTAACTAGCTTTCGCTCGCGCGACGGTGTCAGAAATAATAGACACAGGAGGAGCGCGTTTCGCTGGGTTTCACCCCCTAGGGTTCTCACTACCCGATAGCCTGCCCGATGCGGTGGAACTCTCATCCCCTGTCTTATAGTAATTGATATAAGAGAGGGCGGGAATAAATAATTGTTTCCCAACCTTTTTAACCTCCAATTACCAACAGCACGATGCGGCAATCACACATACAGGAGTAGCAGTTTTTTCCTGTGGAATTCTGTTTTCCCTATCAGCTTCGGCGCCGATCATTTTGAGTTTTTCCTTCTTGCTTAAAAGTGACCAATTACTAAATACTCATTACTAATCGCCAACTACTAATTATTGGCAGATTGAGGGATGAATTATTCAAGAGCAAAAGTGCAAAAATTCACATTTTTTGGTAGGATATTTTATCGCTGTTAAAATTTGTTGGTAATGACTGCAATGATTTCTAGTGTTTACACGTTGAGAGAACTGGAAAGATTGATCGCATCCGATCCGGACAAGTGGCGTCCGATCGTGTTTACTAACGGCTGCTTCGATATTCTGCACTGCGGCCACGTCCGCTATTTGCAGGCAGCAAAAAAATTGGGGCGATCGCTCGTGGTGGGCTTGAATAGCGACGCCAGCGTGCAAGCTATCAAACCGCAGCAGCCAGGATTGCCGCCCCGCCCGATCGTACCGGAAAATCAGCGAGCCGAAGTGTTAGCCGCTCTCAAACCAGTAGACGCCGTAGTAATTTTTTCCGAGATTACAGCAACTAAACTGATAAATATCCTGAAGCCTGATATATACGTTAAAGGCGGCGACTATCAAGTCGAAACTCTGCCGGAAGCACCGGCCGTTATCGCCGGAGGTGGCAAGATTTCCTTGATAGAAATAGAAGTTCCGAGTTCTACCAGTGCGATCGTCAAACGCATTTTACAATTAGGTACTTAACCCTTGATCGCAAACAGCAAACTGTGAGCTAAACTCAGAAGTTGCCCCATCAAAAAAAACTCAAGTGCGCTCGCTCGTACAACTTCATCCCAATTGCTAAGCAGGAGATAATTTTAATGGAACTCACAAGCAATAACACGATCACGGAAATCCTACAAAGACACAAAGCAGAGTTACTAGCAGACTGGCTCAAAGAACTGCAAAATACCGGGCTGCGGCGGGACGACTTGATGAGAGCCAAAGAATTGCGCTCCGAGTGTCAAGAGTTTCTGCAATTGCTCCACATTGCAGTCGGGCACGGTAACTTTAGCGACATCCAGACACCCGAATGGGAAAATATGCGGATGTTGCTAGCAGAAGTTTCGCGATCGCGCGTTCAGAGAGGCTTTACTCCCTCAGAGATAGCGAGTTTCATTTTATGCTTCAAAAAGCCATTGTTCGATCGGCTTTGTCATGAACTGACAGAAAACCGCGACGCACTTGTCGAACAACTTTGGCTTTCCACCAGTTTATTAGACCAGCTTGGCCTTTGGGTGACAGAAATTTTTCTCAAAGCTCGCGAAGAAGTCATTGAACGCCAGCAGCAAGAAATGCTCGAATTGTCAACACCCGTAGTCAAACTTTGGCAAGGAATTCTCGCTTTACCCATGATCGGGACTCTCGACAGCGCCCGCACTCAAATAGTCATGGAAACTCTGTTGCAGGAAATCATGGAAACCGGCTCCGAATTTGCGATTTTAGACATTACAGGGGTGCCGACTGTTGACACTTTAGTTGCTCAACATTTATTAAAAACTGTCGCTGCCGCCCGTTTAATGGGTACTGAGTGCATCATCAGCGGCATTCGCCCGCAAATAGCTCAAACCATAGTTCATTTAGGAGTTGACTTGCAGGATATTCTCACAAAAGCTACTTTAGCCGATGCTTTTAAAGTCGCTTTGCAGCGCCAAGGTTTAACTATAAGAAATATTCAAGAGGAAAGATAAAAAATATTGCCTCTGGGTCTAAAAATTAAGTGAAAATTAAAAGAGAGGTGGATTTGTGGAACGGATACCGATCCTTCAAATGGGAGAATTTCTGCTAGTAACAATTCAAGTAGATATGCACGACCGCTTGGCAATGACGCTGCAAGACGACCTGACAAACCGCATCGTCAAAACAGGCGTAAAAGGTGTTTTAATAGAAATCTCTTCTCTAGAAATAGTAGATTCTTTTATCGGTCGTATTATCAACAATATCGCTAGTATGTCGCGAATTTTAGATGCTGAAACAGTTGTTGTCGGGATGCAGCCAGCAGTTGCGATCACGCTCGTTGAGTTGGGGCTTTCCCTGACAGGAGTTCGCACAGCTTTAAGCGTTGAAAAAGGCATGATTTTGTTGAGAAAATCCTTGGGTTTCTCTCCTGACGAGCAACCGTAAGCAGTCGATCAATTGTCCCATGACTGAGGCACAGGCAGTAAAGAAACCTAGTTTGTTTGTAGATACCTTGTGGACAAACTGAAGATTTCTGAGGACAGGGCTTACGCACTCAAAAGGGTTAAATCAAGGGTTTGAGATTGCTTCACTATGTTCTCTATAGAGAGAAAATCGTAGTAAGTGCGTAAGTCCTATTAGGAGAAACTAAGTTGATGAGCGTAAGTCCTATGTTTTGTGGAGAAGTTCTATTTTGGTACAGTAGCCGCCATGTCAAAACGTGAGACACTAGAAATCCGATCGTCATCCGATATAGTCCACGTCCGACAGCAAGTGCGAACTTGGGCTGTAGCAATGGGATTCGGTTTATTAGACCAAACGAAAATCGTTACCGCAGCCAGCGAACTCGCCCGCAATACTGTAGACTACGGAAAAGGGGGAACTGTAACTATCGAAACGCTCCAATTAGGACCCCGCAAAGGGCTGCGGCTGATATTTGAAGACAAGGGCCCTGGAATTCCAGACATCGAATTGGCAATGACTGACGGTTATACTTCTAATAACGGTTTGGGTTTGGGACTCAGTGGTTCTAAACGGTTGATGCACGAATTTGAGATTGTTTCCAAAGTGGGTAAGGGGACTAAAATTGCGATCGTCCGTTGGCGCTGAAGAAGTAATACGATTTGAGAGTTGAGATTTTAGATTAAAGAATTGGGAATGAGTGAGGACGATCGGGGTTTGGAGCTTGCGTATAGTTGTATTATTTTTTAAATTGGTATAAAGAGTAACCAGCAAAGCCAAGAAGTGATTCTTGGAATCCCACACCATACCCGGAGAGGGTTGGCGTATGGAGGATTTCATTATGAGAGCTGATAAAAAATGATAGATGCTGTAGCCCTGCCCGTAACAGAAGAAAGTCAAGTCGGAGAAGCGCGGCGAATCGCAGTCGCCCTCGCGACGGAAGTCGAATTTAACGAGACCGATCGCGGTAAAGTGGCAATTGTTACCACCGAAGCAGCCAAAAACCTCGTCAAGCACGCCCGCGAAGGAGAACTTTTGCTGCGAACATTAAAAACAGCGGCAGGACATAGCATTGAAATAGTAGCGCTAGACCAGGGGCAGGGAATGGCAAATGTCGCGCTGTGTCTGCGGGATGGTTTTTCTACAGCGGGAACTCCGGGAACCGGACTGGGGGCAATTAAACGCCTCTCTACTTTTTTTGATATTCATTCTGTACCGAAACTGGGTACAGCCTTATTAGCGCGGCTGGAACCGACCCAAAATAGCCGGGAAGCCTCCCAAAACAGCAGTTACTTGGAATTTGGGGTTGTCAACTTGCCCAAAGCAGGAGAGCAAATTTGTGGGGATTCGTGGGCGGCAGAAAATCACCTTGACAAAAACCTGATTTTAGTTGCAGACGGGCTCGGCTACGGGGATTTGGCCCAGGAAGCCTCTGGCGAAGCAGTGCGCGTATTTGAGGAAAACGCTCAACTTGGGCCGAAAGCAATTTTAGAGAAGGCGCACACTGCTTTAAAAAATACCAGAGGAGCGGCGGTGGCGATCGCCCAAATCGATCCTACCCAACAAACAATTTGTTTTGCCGGAATTGGCAACATCAGCGGTGTAGTTGTCACAGATAACCAAAGCCGCAGCATGGTTTCCTACAACGGCACAGTTGGACATATGATGCGAAAAGTAGCAGAATTTGTCTATCCTTGGTCGCAGCAGTCCCTACTCATCATGCACTCCGACGGTTTGGCGGCGCAGTGGAATTTAAACCGCTACCCGGGTTTAGCCTCCCGACATCCTGCTTTAATCGCAGGCGTGCTCTACCGGGACTTCAAACGCACTCGCGATGACATGACAGTTATAGTAGCCAAGGTGAGAGAAGCAGCGTGAGTTACCCAATCCTGACGACGGAAGTCCGCTTTGAACAAGACATCGTACAAGTACGCCAAAGAGCTCGCCAAATTGCTAAAGGGCTGGGATTCGATTCCCAAGTACAAACCCGCATCGCCACAGCAGTTTCCGAAATTGCGCGCAATGCTTTCAAATATGCAGGCGGCGGCAAAGTAGAATTCATTGTGGAAGGGGAATCGCCCCAAATTTTTCGGACTCGGATTTCCGACACCGGGCCGGGAATTGCTGATTTACCGGCTGTGTTGAGTCCCAATTTTCGATCGCAAACCGGCGCGGGACTCGGTTTAGCAGCAGCGAAACGGTTGATGGACGAAGTGAAAATCGACTCTGGGCCCGATCGCGGAACGGCTGTACAATTAATTAAGCAGTTTTCCAAACATATGCCTGCGCTGAGTGCGATCGAACTCAATCAATTAGTTGACAAACTAGCGCGCCAAATTCCCGAAGATCCTTATGCCGAAATTCAGCAGCAAAATCAAGAATTACTACGCACTTTAGACGAACTCCGCCAGCGTCAAGAAGAACTCGTACAATTAAATCAACAACTAGAAGATACCAATCGCGGAGTTCTGGCACTTTACGCTGAATTGAACGACAAAGCCGAATCTCTCCGGCGCGCCAGCGAACTCAAAACCAGCTTTCTCTCCAATATGAGCCACGAGTTTCGCACTCCGCTAACGGCAATTCTGAGCCTTTCCGAAATATTGTTACATCGCCTAGACGGAGAACTTTCAGCCGAACAGGAAAAGCAAGTAAATTACATTCATAAATCTGCCGAGTCTCTCGCAGAACTTGTCAACGACTCCTTAGATTTAGCCAAAGTAGAAGCCGGAAAACTAACTGTTCGCTTGGCTGATTTTGAAGTTGAAGATTTGTTCAGCGCGCTGCGAGGAATGATGCGCCCCCTGCTTCCCCCAAACTCTGCCGTTTCTATAATTTTTGAAGATCCTCTCGAACTTCCAATCCTTACAACCGACGAGGGAAAAGTTTCTCAGATTTTGCGAAATCTGATTTCTAATGCCCTCAAATTTACCGAAGCAGGTGAAGTTCGAGTTGCTGCGGAAATGGGAGAAGAGGGAACAGTTACTTTTTCAGTAGCAGATACGGGTCTCGGCATTCCCACAGCCGACCAAAGGCGGATTTTTGAAGAATTTGTCCAACTAGAAAACCCCTTGCAGAAGCGCGTCAAAGGCACGGGATTGGGATTGTCTCTGTGCAAAAAACTGGCGGAATTTCTGGGGGGAAGCATTGAAATCACAAGTTCACCCGGAGTGGGTTCAACTTTTTTTGTCACACTGCCGATTCTGTATCCTGGAGAGGAAGAAAAACCTTTGGAAATGTCTGCTGCTAAGGGAGATGAAATATCGCTGGCAAGCGCAAATTCTCGTAGCTTGCGGGGTTCCGGGCCATCGCCAGCGCCGGATTCAGCAGCAAAAGTTTTGATTGTGGAGAATGAAGATAGTTTTTCGGTATTTGCTGAAAAACTTGCTGGCAGAAATTCATTGTACCGCGATCGAGGTCGCCAGCGGTGCTGAAGGTTTGGGTGCGGCTGCTCTTTGAGCAACCGCAAGCAATTTTTATCGACATTATGATGCCGAATCTGACCGAATTTGAGGTTTGGGAAGGGTTGAAATGCGATCGGACTACTTGTCAAATATCTACTATCGTGATGAATTCAAAACATTTTGGGTTATACCATTTTTTTAAAGATGTGATAGAGATAAAGAATGTAAAATCCAAGACCATCCGGTGAGAAAACCAATGACGCTCACGGTGAAAGATGCCAAAATTTCCTTGACTTTTGTGCGGAGTTCGTCAAGATTACTCAACACCGGCTTTCGCTAAAAAATCTTTCAGATATTCCCACACTCTTTCTGTCGGATTTACTTCGGGACAAGCCGGAGACTGAAATAGTAAAATAACATTGTCTGGTAATTCAGATGAGTCCAACTTATGAGCGGGTGCGTTATCAACTTGAATGATGTGTAATTGATGACTGATATTGTATTGACAAAAGTTGTAAGTATGTTCCAAAACAAACTTTGTCTAAATGCGAAAACTCCCAAAAAAAACTCTTTCCACTAGCGATTGATACTGCCCCATACAGCCAAAAACACTCAAATTTCCATTGATGCTTCCCTCGGGGCTTTACGCCTGAAAGCGTCAGCTTGCGCCGACGAATTGTATGCAGCCCTATCCGCGTTTCATCACTACACCAATAAGTGACTTTTTTATATTTGTTTACTTGAGGTAAAGCTTTGTCTAGTAGAGCTTTTATCTGTTGATGCAAGCTATTTTTAAATTCATTAATTGCCGTAGATTCTGAGAAATACTGCGAGGTCTGGGAATTTTTAATTTACTTTTTAATTCCCCTCTTACTAAAGAATATACAGCCGGGTAACTACTGGCTATTCCTTTAATCAACCAGAGCCAAAGATGAACTTCTTTATAACTCTGAAACCCTTCGGGATCTCTCAACTCTTGTTGCAAGGTCGCTGCTACTTCAACTGAGAACTTTTTGGGGCGACCGAAAACCTGCCTATTTTTTAACAAATTTTCCAGACCGCCCTCTTTATATTGAAAGAGCCAGCGATGAATCGTTGCCTCACTTTTACCTAAAACTGTGGATACTTGCCGCACAGTTTCTACTTGTTTTGACTGAAATAAATAAAGCATTTGAACTTTGTTATAAGCTAGGATTCTTTTTTGTTGTTTGAGGATTTCTCGTAAGTTTTCTACAGATTCGGTAATCTTTATATGAGGACGACCAGACATTGTAATGCTCTCCTTTACTTTTTACACAAGTCTATCACATCTTTTAAAAAATGGTATTACTTACCATTGTTGACTCTCCTGGTTTTGCAGAATGTAGCTAAAAAGACTATCTAGGAAACTTGTGCCGCCGTAACCTGGAAGTTTTGAAACAAGGACACGGATCTGCCGTCTCCCTAAAGCCGCGTTCCCAAGTTTTGAAACAAAGACACGGCAGAGCCATGTACCTACAGATATGAGGTGCAACTAACCTAATTTAATATTTGAAAAATATCCGGGTGCGACAGCCAACCAGCAGAATCTGAATAGGTAGGGACAGGACACTGCCCTGTCCCTACAACTATGACTTCCTACATAAATTTAACTGCCTTAGCGGCAGGAGTTATTATGAAATTGACTGCACCCTTATTAGCATCCGCTTTAGTTTTCACCGGTACTGTCGCCTTGGCAAGCCAAGTGCAAGCAGCTCCCGCCAGCAACTCTTTGAATAGCACTAGAACAACATTTCAGTGCGTTACGTCCGCTCGCAATTTTGTCACAATTGCGCGGCGCGGAAATGTCACGACAGATCCAATGATTCTTTGGAAATCTACCGAGTTCGGCCGCGAATATACACCTTGGCAGCGCTGTCAAATTGTTTCCAATAGATTGACCAAAGCTGTTGCCCAGAATGGCGGAAGATTGAGCAGCTTGCAGTTAACAACAGGAATTGTTAATAACTTGCCAGTAGTTTGTTACGTCAACGGACGGGGGCGCTGCAACTCTCAAAATCTGCTTTTCACCCTAGACAAGCGCAATGCTAAAAATCCCGGTGATGCTTTAACGAGATTGATTAATTTTGCCCAAGACGGCGGTGGGCCAGTTACAACGTTCAGAACAGGAACTCAATCATCTGCACCGCAGTTTGTTCCCTTTGGAGATATGGTTGATCGAGCTTTTAATTCTCCCAATAAGAAACCGTCAGTTCCTGTAGCAAAACCGCAGGGC
Organism: Microcoleus sp. LAD1_D5; assembly: GCF_036702115.1. Lineage (NCBI taxonomy): Bacteria > Bacillati > Cyanobacteriota > Cyanophyceae > Oscillatoriales > Microcoleaceae > Microcoleus > Microcoleus sp. LAD1_D5. The sequence goes on from NZ_JAUBSA010000063.1 coordinate 22,267, forward strand.
GATCGAGGTATTTAATAGTCGCGCCCCTAACTTGCACCTGAAACATTTTGAAACTATTGTGGGGAGTAGGGGTTGGGCTTCTAGCCCGCCCCTAAATATTTAGACTAAAAAAAACTACACTGTCACCCCTTCAATCTTCTCATCTGTTAACTCGTACAACTCGCGCAACTGCTGCAACTTATCCGCATCCGGCAGCCAAAAACCCCGCCCGTTAGCCTCCAACATTCGCCCTACAATATTGCGAAAAGCTTCAGGATTAGCCTCCCGCAACTTCTGCGCCATTTCCTGATCTAAAGCATAAGTATCAGCCGCCTGATCGTAAACCCAACCATCAGTAAAATCAGCCGTTCCGCCCCAACCAATTAACGCCGTCATCCGCTGGGAAATTTCATAAGCGCCGCCCGAACCTTGATTGACCATCGCGTTAGCCCACTTAGGATTTAGCAACTTAGTTCGATATTCCAAGCGCAGCAAATCTTCTAAATTGCGCGGAGTGGTATCCTGAGAAAAACTTTCTACAAAACTCGTGTTAACCTTTTTGCCGCGCTGCTTTTCTGCGGCTTTTTTCAAACCGCCAGTATTGGCATAATACTCTTGAATATCAGTCAAACCGTATTCCACAGAATCAATTTCTTGAATTATGCGATCGCACCCTTGCAACAACTGAGTCAAAACCTCCGGCCTCGCTTCCCCCTTATCCTTTCTCCCGTAACTAAAAACATTGCGGCTTTCCCAAGTTTTCCCCAACTCATCCCCCGATTCCCAACTACCATCAACAACCCTATCGTTAACCAAAGAACCAAAATCCCCAGCCGGATTAGAAAACAACCTTGCCGAATAATTCTGCACACCTTTTTCCTGCAAAATTAAAGCGTGTTTACGAATAAAATTCTCCGATTCCGGTTCATCAGCATCCGCCGCCCGCACGAACAAATCATCCAACAGTTCAATAATATTCACAAAGCTATCTCGGAAAATACCCGAAAGATTTCCCAACACATCAATCCGGGGATGACCGACATCAGCTAACGGTTTTAATTCATAGCGAACAATGCGGCCAGTACCTTCTTTTAGAGGTTCAGCCCCCACCAATTCTAGCAGAATTCCAATAGATTCGCCCCGCGTTTTAATCGCATCCAAACCCCACAGCATCACTGCCACAGTCTCAGGATAATTCCCCTGTTCCTTAAGGTGCTTATCAATAATTTTTCGAGCAATTTCGCGGCCTCTTTCATAAGCTGCCGGAGAAGGCATCCGATAAGGATCTAAAGCGTGAATATTCCGACCAGTTGGCAACACCCCAGCCCCATCCCGCAACAAATCCCCCCCCGGTGCAGGCAGAATATATTCCCCATTCAAACCCCGCAAAAGATTAGTCAACTCATCCGAAGTTTGCAACAACAAATCCCGCACCAACAAACCTTCCTCAAAAACCCCATCAAACCCCTCTTGTGGCACAGGCATCTTGCCTGTGCTTGTTTGTGAAACAATTGTTTTCACCTGTTCCTGTGATAATTTATCCCCAAAATAAGCCTCAAGATAAGAGGTCATTTCCTCAGAATTAGGCGGTTCTCCGAGAACGTGCAAACCAGAAGAAAACAAGCGGCATTCCACCACCTGCAAATACTCGTACAACTTCACCAAATAGCGGTTAAAAGCATCAGCACTGAACATTCCCACTGTCTCAAAATTAAAAGCAATACCCAACTTGCGAGCCTCATCAAACGGACAATCAGCCTCCAAACCGCTATCTAAAACTTTCTTACAAATAGCCTCCTTCAGCACATAATTCTTTGCCGTATCTTCCCGATATTCCGCAATCAAATCCCGCAAAGCCATCAATTCCTTGTACAAACCCGCGCGGCCGTAGGGCGGCACGTTGTGAGAAATCAAAACACCGTAACCGCGCCGTTTTGCTAACATCGATTCCGAGGGATTGTTGGCGGCATAGATATAAAGATTCGGCAAACTTCCCAACAGAATATCCGACCAAGAATAGCCAGTATTTCCCAGAGGAGATCCCGGCAACCATTCAACAGTGCCGTGCATTCCGAAGTGAACCACAGCATCAGCTTGCAAATCATTTTGCAGCCACTTGTAAAAAGCAGCGTATTGAGGGTGAGGCGTCAAATCGCGATCAAACATTAAGCGCATCGGATCGCCCGAAATTCCCAGCGGCGGCTGCAAACCTATCCAAACATTCCCCAGTTGAATGCCACCGATTTGGAACTCATCGCCGTCTGTCTTAATGCCCGTACCAGTTAAAGATTTCCACTGTTTTTCGATACGACTCGTTAACAGATATCCCAGCCATTTTTCTAAAGTTTTGACATGAACTGTATTGTGATTAATTCCCACCGGATCATCTTCTATCTGCGTTAATCCGCGTGCATCTGCGCTTCCTTCATCCGCCTCTTTAACCCTGCGAATTAACTCCTCACCGTCAGCCGGAATTTCTCCAACTGTATAACCTGCTGCTTGAAGTTTGTGGAGGAAGTTTAGCAGCGATTTCGGTACATTTAATAAAGCAGCCGTACCCGCCGCACCGTAACCGGGAGGAAACCCGTAGAGAATAATCGCAATTTTCCTTTCAGATGGCGGAGTTTGGCGCAATTTCACCCAATTGTTAATTCTACTTGTCAGGCGTTTCGCGCGATCGGGCACCAGATAAATATCCTCACCCACCAAACCGCCCAGGGGAACAGGATCGATCGCGCCATCCAACTCAGGCAAAGCATACAATACCACACTTTGCAAACCCCCAATCCCCTGACGAGTCCAAGAATGGATATCCTGAATCAGCAGAGGTGCGGACACAAAATAAGGTACATTTTTAGCAGTTAAAATGCGCTTAGCAACTTCCACCTGCCTTCCACCCTCCATCGAACCAGCGGGCCCGCCAACCAAAGGAAAGCCAATAGTAGAAACAATCGCATCTACTTCCACAGCATCTTTAGAAAGCGAAAGAGTTTCAATATTGCCTTGTTTTCGCCGCGCAGTTTCACCAGCAGTCGTCATCCAATCCCGCACCGCCACATGACCTTCAACGCCATTGATAAAAATCGGCAAAGGCACAATTCCCGCATCTTCAAAATAGCGAATCAATTGAGGAATATAAGGCTGCTTGGTGATAACGTGTTTGCGGTAAAGCAAGATGCCCACAACTGGGGATTTTACTTGATATGAATTTGGGAACCAATTGGTGCCAAATTTTGGGGAAAGGGCATCTTGCCCGCCCCTAGCACTTTGATTACCGAGATACCAATCCAAATATTGCCGAGGCGATTCAAAATAACCATTATAATCAGGATGCAATAAACCCATATTGGGAGTTTCCACAGGTGGCGGAATTTCTGCAACCTTCAGCCCCAAATACTTTTCGGCAATAATCCAAAACATCGAGACAACATTCTCCGCACCGCCCGCATTCCAGTAACCATAAATAATCAGCCAGTTACGCAAATCTTGCACTTTTTGCACCGGCACATACTTTAATAACTTCGGCCCCACCTTCAAAAAGCTGATATAACCAGCCAGCTTATCTTCTTCTCGCCCATTGCTGAACTTATCCAGAATAAACTTAACAGGCTTCGGCATTCCCTTCGGTTTGTCGCCAATTTTAAAAGCGCCGATTTGAGTAAGACTCATCAATTCCAAAGCCGACTCAAAAACCAGGCGAATCGGAATATTCTGCACCCTTTCCCGCAGCCACATTACCGCATCGTAATCAAACAGCAAACTCCCGAAAAACACATCAGCATTCAAGAGGGCAGCCGCTACAGCGTCCGGTTCGTCTGCGAGGGCGCGATCGCTAAAAACCCGTACTTCCAATCCCTGACACCCAGAAACAGCCAACTCGGCAGCTTTCCGGTACAAATCGGCATTAAAAGATTCAAACCCTGCAATTAAGACAATGCGTTTCACAGCCCAACCTCGAAATATTTGCTTCTTTTAATGATAAACTAATCGCAGAGATTCACAGGCAAGATGCCTGTGCCACTAATAAAACAGAAAAACTTCTTGCTTCACTTCTTACTCTTCCTTCGCGCCCTTCGCGCCTTCGCGGTTCATCAAATATTTATTTAAGAAGTAACAAAAGACTAAAATAATCAAACCAATCCAAACAAACTAAAATCTACAACCGTGAAGCGAATACCTCCCGCAATAATCATTTTAGGTCAAAACAGCCAGCCGAGCGCCAAAAAAATCTCTGCACATTTCCCCGGTTCCCAGATTTACGGTTTAATCGATCGCACATCCAACACAGACATCAACTTTAGCAACTTCGGCGAAACATTGCGGGAATTATTTGCAACAGAAACCCCAATTATCGCTATCTGCGCCGCCGGAATAATCATCCGCACCCTCGCCCCGCTGCTGTCAGACAAACGCGCCGAACCGCCAGTTTTAGCCGTCGCAGAAGACGGAAGCGCCGTCGTACCGCTGCTGGGCGGTTTGCACGGCGTTAATGATTTGGCCAGAGAGATTGCAGCAGCCCTGGGCGTACAACCTGCAATTACCACCACCGGAGATATCCGGTTTCGCACCGCGCTGCTGAGTCCTCCCCAAGGCTATTATTTAGCGAATCCAGAGGACGCGAAGACTTTTATTTCAAATTTGCTCGCCGGGGCAAAAGTACGCCTAGAAGGGGCTGCAAACTGGCTTTCCGAGAGCAATTTGCCGATCGCCCCCGACGCAAAATTGACTATCCGCGTCACCGAAAAAGCAATTGCGCCAACGCCCGATTGTTTAGTTTACCATCCGCAAATTCTGGCAGTTGCACTCACAAAGCTATCGAATATTGAGCCGGAAATAGCGGTTTCATTTGTCCAGCAAGTCTTGGAAAATGCAGGTTTAGCGCCAGCTTCCGTTGCGGGATTTTTTGCATTAAAAGAGGAGATGGGAAATCCGGCACTTGAAGCAGTTTCACAATATTTTAAAGTCCCCGTCCGCTTTTTCCATCTATCCGAACTTGTCGAATTAGACTCAATTGAATTCATCGAAAATAAGGCCGCACAAATTGCCCTGACAGCAGCCGGTGCAAACAGTCACTTAATCGAGTCCGATCGCTCAAACGCAGCGAATTGCGCGATCGCCCTGGCCGCCCAACCCTTTGATGCTAGGGCGATCGGAATTAGCCGCGGCAAACTGGCGATCGTCGGTACGGGCCCTGGAGGCGCGCCCTGGATGTCCCCGGAGGTTAAGGAAATTCTGCGCGAAGCCACGGATTGGGTGGGTTACAAATTTTATCTCGACTTAGCCGGAACCCTGCGGTTCGGACAAAAGCGGCACGATTCCGACAACCGCGAAGAGATCGATCGCGCGCGTTTTGCCCTAGATTTAGCAGCATCCGGCAAATCTGTCGCCGTCGTTTCGTCGGGAGATCCGGGTATTTTTGCGATGGCGGCGGCGGTGTTTGAGGCGATCGACTTTGATGCCAAACCCGAATGGCAAGGCATCGATATTCGGGTGGCACCGGGCATTTCAGCCATGCAGGCGGCCGCTGCTGCGATCGGAGCACCCCTCGGACACGATTTTTGCGTGATTTCGCTTTCAGATATTCTCAAGCCTTGGGAGGTCATAGAACAGCGGATTGCGGCTGCTGCTGCTGCCGATTTAGTTATGGCATTTTACAATCCCATCTCGAAACAGCGGATTTGGCAACTCGGAAGGGCGATCGAGATTTTGTTGCAAAGTCGCGATCCTAAAACCCCCGTCATACTAGGGCGAAACCTCGGCCGACCCGGTCAATCTGTGCGCGTTTGCACCCTCGGCGAATTCAAGCCGCAAGACGCCGACATGAGAACTTTAGTGATTGTCGGTTCAAGTCAAACTCGGATTATTCCCCGCAAATATGGAGATGTTTGGGTTTACACGCCGCGCAGGTACAACAAATAAGTAAAGCAGCAAAAACTTCGGAAATCAGCAATTGACTGACAGCTAATTGACTTTGAAAAAGAGATATTTTGATCTCCCTGGGAGGAGTCTAGGTTAACAAATGGCGGCAAATCACTCGATCGCGATCGACCTGTTATTTCATCTCATAGCTGTCACTGATATTGATGAGTTATCGCCCTGGATCGCAGAAATCCTCGGTACTAAGGGATCTCGGCTTCAAGAAGCCGAGTTTCTCTCGCAGATATCGATCAAATTTAGATATCGACTCAACCGTAGTAAGGATTTCAGCTTCCTTTTTGGAGATATCTAATTTACATCTCAGGAAACATTTTTTTATATAACCACAATAAAATTAAGGGCGATCGAGGTCTGCTAAATTCCTTAATCCTACGATAATCCTACGGTTACCAATACGCTTGGGTTAAAACTATTTATTCCTCGGAGATGCCCCTAAATCCCCTGGTTGTTGGGGGACTTTGAGTAAGTTCTTGTCCCGCCCCCTACTCCCCTTTTTAAGGGGGGTGCCAGGGAGATCGAGCTTAACTGAACCGTATTGCTACGGTTACAACAAAAAGAGGGTTTTCACCCGGAGGAGTATTCTCTGTCTATGGGTAGACCGAAGTTTTTTTGTGTTTTGATAAGATTCCCTTAAACAAAGCTTAAGAGAACGGTTAAAAGAACATGAAATTCCAAATTCCTTTAGCTCCTGGGGCTGTAACCCAATTTTTGCTTCGAGTGGTGACCTGTCTAGCTGTACTCTCTTTCTTAAGTCAGATGAGTCTGTACTACTTGCCGGACTACCCGTTGAGAGAGTACATTGCAAGGGTATTTAACGTTGATGCCGAGAGGAACCTTCCAACCTTCTACTCATTTTTGGCATTGCTGTTTAGTTCTCTCTTGCTAGGTGTGATCGCCCATGCGAAAAATTTAGATAGCGATCGCTACAAGAATCACTGGAAAATTTTATCATTCATATTTCTATATTTATCCTTAGACGAAGCTGGTCAATTGCACGAAAAGTTTATAAATCCGATGCGAAGCCTGCTAAATGCATCAGGATTTCTTTACTTTACTTGGATTGTGCCGTTCGGTTTTCTGGTAGCGATATTTCTATTATCCTATAGTAAGTTTGTGTTCCACCTTCCTGTTGCCACAAGAAAATTATTTGTTGCAGCATGCGCTCTTTATATTGGAGGAGCAATCGGGATGGAAATTCCCGGGGGATACCTATTTTCTACCACGGGAATGGAGAGTGTACCCTACCTGATAGTAGCGACCATTGAAGAGTCATTAGAAATGCTGGGCATCGTTGTATTTATCCACGGCTTGATTTCATATATCAAGACATATTTAGGTGGGGTAAGTTGGAATATTTACATACCAGGAAAAAACACACAAGTTACCGAGGATCAAAATATCGGTTTACCTGCCCTTAGCGGATCAGCCCACACAAATCTATTAAAGTGAATCACTTAAAACCGGGTTTAATGGACGACGAAAATACTGCATTCTGGCTTTTGATCAGGATAAAAAACCCGGTTTCTTTGGTAATGATGTGTCCAGGAATGGAAGTGCTGCGCTCTTCGGCGCACCTACGACTAATATGTAGGCTGCTTGCTGCACCAAACGACTAATTCGGGGTGGAACAGCTTAGAGATGACATCCTCACCTTTACCAGAAAATCGTTAAGAGCAACTTTTGCATTAGGATTTGACGGCAAATGACTTGTAAAACTTGCATCTTCTAATATATTAATTAGCCGATCGCGCTCTTGCTGATAAAATTCTATATCTGTATCTTCCAGCACAGATTTTTCCTCCCCAGCCAGCTTGCGAGCAATCAAATCAGGAATATACGACAACTGGAACTTCTCGTTAAGTTTCACCAAATTCGCCTCCACTTCCCCCGTTTGCATCAAGTGAATCCCAGCCAGCAACACCCGGTAAACGTACAGCAGCGGCTTAACCCGACGCGGGCGTTCTTTCTCAAACAATTTCCATTGAGTTTGAGCAAAACCGAGATAGTGGTGGCTGTGGTGCTTGGTAATGCAGTGAGAGGCAATAGCCTTTAATTCTTCGTGTTCCTGTGTACTGTAAACTATTAGTGGCGAATACAGTTGTTCTAGCACGTAGCCGTTACGCTTCAACAGCAACTCAAAAAATTTCTTGATGTCGTGAGTTACTAAATCGAGTTGCATTCCATCCCGAACTTCAGAAACTTCGATTGTTTCTTCTCCAGAAATCAGTCCAATTACTTTTGGTAGCGGTAAGATGTGTACTCCCCGCAAGTCGAAGTCAGAATCTGCAGAAGGAAACCCGTATAAGTGCGAACCGCTGACAGTCGCAAACAGCAGCGGGTAAGGTTGAACGGAGATAATTTGGGCGAGATTCGAGATGTATTCTGTCATTTGTTCCAGTCCATGCAAGCGGGCTTTGTTTCACAAGAAGCGATTTCAAGAAGATCCGATTTCGATCGCACCTCTACGAGATTTAATCAAAAACAGGTTCGCTTTCTCGTAATTAGGACGTTCTGGCAAGGAAGTTGCAGCAAAAGCGCGATCAAACTCACCGTGCAAGCTCAACCGCCAGCGATTCACCTCATCCCACGATATTTCTTGGTTGCGGATAGATAAAAGTTGCGATCGATAATCCTGCACGCGAACAGGTACAAACCCCTCCTTGAGCACAGTAATTCCTGACAGCAACAAGCGAATTAAGTGCATCGCGTGTTTCCAACGAATTTCCCCGGTATTGCGGAGGTCTTGCTCCATTTTTTTAAATTGAGACAAAACGTAGCTATTGTAAGTTTGATAAACCAATTGAGAAAGAAATATTTCCCGAATTTCCAGCAATTCTTGTGCTACAGGAGAAACAGTTTCTACTAAAGGCGTGTACAAACATTCTAGCACATTTGGATTAGCTTTTAGTGCCAAAACTAAAAACTTTTGCAGTTCCCAATAGCATTCCTGATTTTCCTTGTTTTCCAATTGTTCGGGGATGCCGTAAAGCGACCAATGAAGTATTGCGGGCGGCAGGTAAATCCCGCGTCTGTCTGTATCGGATTGCTCGTTATCAAGACCGTAGGCTCTGGAACCAACAATGCAGCGGTAAATTACAGAATCATAGAGGTTGTATTCTGCAAGAAAATCTCCTCCTGACTGCAATCCTTCGCTCTGAAACTGCTTGCGGATGCTGAGTTCGTGCCGCCGCAGACTAACTTGTGTTCCGTCTGGGAGTTTGACTAAATATGCGTGGGAATTGTCCGTAGGCGATTGAACGATGACACCTACTAATCCCGGTTTCCAAGATTGGTCACTGGCGGGGTTTTTGACCTCAATTCTGGTGACAATTTGGGTTCCTGCGGGTATGATTAAGTTGAAATTTTGAGGAAGATTGGCATTGGCCATGAGGGAACCTCCTGCGGGGCACGAGCTACAATGTTAGTGTAGCATAGGTGTAGTATAGAAGGGTAGTTTTGGGCGATTCCCTTCGGGATAGCTTCGCTTCACGCGGATTTTGCCTTGTTGAAAATTGTCTAATTATCAAGGAGGAATATCGCCAGCGGGTTGAGGGGAAGGTGTTGGAGATTGTGGAGACTCACCCGACAATTGCAGCAATTCGCAATGGGGAAGCCGTGACGGACTTGCAACTGGTGGCGTTAGAGCGTACAGTGAGGTAAGAGTTGCGCGGGGGGAATCGGCAGTTGTCGGAGTCGAATATTCGCAAGGCGTTGAATTTGAAGGTAAATAGTTTATTATCGTTTCTGCGAGAGTTATTCGACATTGAGGGATTGCCGGATTATCAAGATGTGGTGAGGCGGAATTTTGAGGAGTTTATTGCCCAGCGGCAGTTTAATGCGAATCAGATTCGGTTTTTACGGGCAGTGCAGAATGTGTTTTTGAAGAATCGGCGGTTGGAGGTAGCAGATTTGTATGAGGAACCGTTGGACAGGTTTGGGGAGGATGCTGTTGAACGGTGGTTTAGTGAAGAGAAGGTGGATGAGTTAATTGAGTTTGCGGAACGGTTAGCAGCTTAGAGTTTCATTTTAATTTAGAATTGCCATGTCTTCTTTTTTTACCTCTGGACCTGCTGAAGATGATTTATATAAGAGTCTTAGAGACGGACTCACTTTTTCGGAAGAAGAAAAAAATATTCAATCTATGTTTTTTAAGGATAAGGATGACAAGAGAAATATTGAGGATATGTGGTCTTTGTATAAGCCTTATGCAGATAATGATTTTTTGCAAGAAGTAAGAAAAGATTTTCATCCTCGCTTTTGGGAAATGTACTTAGGGTTTTCTTTGATTAAACAAGGAAGATCATTAGTTCCATATGATAAGCGTAAAGGGGGACCAGATTTACTGATTTTGATTGACAAATTGAAGGTATGGTTGGAAGCCGTAGCCCCAACAGCAGGTAGGAGTGCTAATGCAGTTCCTGAAATAGAGTGTGGAGTAGTTACAGATGTTCCCGATGAGCAAATCAAACTACGTTACTGTTCTGTGATAGATAAAAAGTATGAAAAATACAAGGAATATACTAAGAAAAAAAATATTTTAGAAGATGATTGCTATGTTATTGCTGTGAATGGTGGTGCAATCCCATCGGCAAGCAAAGAGATAGATATTCCTAGAATAGTTCGTTGTGTTCTTCCCTTTGGAAATGAAGTTATAGAAATAAATATCGACTCCTTAGAAGTATTAGATGTACATCATCAATATCAAGACGCATCCTATAAAAAATCAGGTAGCCCTGTGTCAACAAATATATTTTTAAATTCTGATTATGACGGAATCAGTGCTATCTTATTTTCAAATGTAAATGCACTAATTTATCCAAATTACCCTGGAAACGATTTTGTATTGATACATAATCCGGTAGCCAAAAATCCGTTGCCTAGAGGATTTATAAAACTTGGACGAGAATATTGGGTGGAAAACTCAACTCTCAAGCATAGTCATTGGATGAATCATTAGCAAGGGGATTTAGGAATCTAAATTTCTTTACAAACAGACTCTAAAAAATGCTCACTGACCCTGAACTGCGCTCAAAAGTTGACCAAATTTGGGATAGATTATGGTCGTCGGGACTCTGGAACCCAAAGCAGGATGAGGTTTTTTATCAGCGGCGCAGGCTACAAGGGAGAGATTGCTGAAGTTAGAGCATATTATGGGGATAGAAGTGCGGGAGTTGATGAGTTTTATAGATGAAAAATGAAAGTTAGAGAAGTTATTAAAATGTTAGAAGATGATGGTTGGTATTTAGCTACAACAAAGGGCAGTCATCGTTAATTTAAACACCCTGAAAAGGCTGGGACTGTCACGGTGTCAGGTAATTTAGGCGTTGATATGCCAATTGGTACGCTTAAAAGTGTTTGGCGGCAAGCTCAACTAGAAGAGGAGGAAGATTAATGCGTTATGCTGTTGTAATTGAGAAGGGTGAAACTAGCTACGGTGCTTATGTTCCCGATTTACGTGGATGTGTAGCTGTGGCTGAAAGTTTAGAAGAGGTGAGAAATTTAATTAAAGAGGCGATCGCCTTCCATATTGAAGGACTACAAGAGGATGCTTTTCCTATTCCGAACCAGTGTCTATTTGCGAATATGTTGAAGCTTAAGAAGGTGACGGCGGTGGAAACCGCAGCTAAAGAAACGAAGTCCGCGTGCGCGGATGAAGAAAGAAAATAAATTCGATGGGCAATACTGGATTTGAACCAGTGACCCCTTCCGTGTGAAGGAAGTTAAGGAATGGTTGAAAGCTTTGCTGACCAAAACACTCAGAAATCCCGTTGTCTAGATTCTAGCACTTTCTTCTAGCACAACGGCTGAAATACTGATTCTGTCGTTGCTTGGCTTGTGGTAAGGTTCTAGCAAAATATAGGGTATAGAGTGGGCGGTGGGATATTTTTCTCTAAGACGCATTATGTAGGAAACCCTTCAGGTTTCCGGAATTCTCTATACACAAAAATGCGCGGTGGCGGTCGTGGCTGCATTTTAATTGAACTGGTTGTGCCCGAAACCTAATAGGTTTCAATTTTCTCTATACACGCAGAATATAGGGTGCGCTGGAGTCAAAGTAGTACGGATCAACCCTAGGGTTGCGCTTAATACCCAACAAGCTGAAACCTAAGTCAGCGTAGGGAAATCTCGTTCTGCTTGGTATAACGAGTTATTTACAGAAACTCATATGAGTTTCTGCCGTAGAGAGGCTGAGAAACGCCTCAAAAACCTCTCTGCTTTCCCTAGCCAGTCTCTACCACGTGGGTATTAATATCCACGAATGATTTTTTGGAGAGAAACGCTTGTCTAGAAAGGGCTACAGGTGTTACCCCCGATTTCGGAACATTTAAGTGTTCCGAGATAACTTGCAACACCTGCGGGAAGGCGTGGTGAGAATGCCACAGACACCTATAGGTGTTCGGGAAGTCATCCGCATGATCTGCTTGTGCTGGCTGCAACGACATAATCGGAATGCCAAAAAGTAGCTGCGAGAATGCCACATTACCCTATACGGTAATACGCTGCCATGCGGGTCATTTGCTTATAGTTTGCGGGTTACTGCAACTCTGCAATCAGAGTACAGAAAAGTAGCAGTAAGAGTGGCCATCAAACCTTATAGGTTTGCACACAGCCACGCTCTTTTCCTGCGTGTTCATCCTCCTTCTCCATCAACAATGCGGTGATACTCAGCCTCAGCAGCTTTGTATTTTGCCCCACCACCTCTAGTTAGTCCCCAGATTTCAAGGATGATTTTTCCCTTGCCATGACCCCAGTTGCATGATCCGTTCTGAACGTTCTGCATTTTCCTTGGGTTAACTGGGATTGTTCGGAACGTTCTACCGGGTTCTGATTCCGTGCGTGTAGTGCTAGCCCGCAAACTAGCTGTTCACTTTCCCACAACGTTCAGTGCCGACGTTCAGAATGAGTTCTGCCTGCTGTCGTTGCGGTGGTAGCGAAAGTTTGTACCATCACCGCTGAGCAACTCCAGATCGATATTATCTCCCTCCAAGTAGGTCGGGGTGTTTTTGCCTGAGAAACTGGACGAAAGCCTTGTTTCTGTCTATTCTCTCTTGCTCAGATTCAGGTTCGAGCAAAGGCTTCGTGGCTTCGATCACAGGGATTTGCGGTTGCTGACAAACTTGAAATTTTTGCCACCAATCCTGGAAATCACCTGGTTTCTCTACAAAGCGGTGAAAGCTCCTGATTTCCTGACCTTTTAATTTGCGCCACTGGGAACGGACAAATGCTTCAAATTTTTCTTTGGTGTCAGCAGGGAGCTGATTCAGGCGCTGATATTTAGGTTCTGCCGCTGCCGGGGGTTCTACTGCCGCTGCCGGGGGTTCTGCCGCTGCCGGAGGTTCTACTGCCGCTGCCGGGGGTTCTGCCGCTGCCGGAGGTTCTTCACCTCCCCACCACATAGAAATGCCTCCGATCGGCTCCCACTGAAATTGAATTCCTGGGGTGTTTTCTAGTTGGATCAGAGCCCGATAAAACGTAGACTTTGGAATCTGAAAGTATTCGTAAAACGAGCGGGGGCTTGGAATATTCAACCTGTGTCCCGCTTGCCTGTAAATTTTGATGATTGTGTAGATATAGCCAGCGGCAGTCAACAACCGATTTTTGTATCTATCAATGGCATCTTGCAAAAAGATCCGATCGTGCTGCTCTTGACGCGGCAGCTTAAAATTGGGTACACTGACCATAGTTATAAATAAATTTATGGATCGCGGTTGTTTCAGCAGCCGCTTTTTCATTGTATTATCTTAGCGATCGACCGCAACTGTTGGCAACACTTTGCCCTGCCATTTAATCCAGGACTCATGGCGTATCACTAATCCACCACAAATATCGCAATGAAATTGATAGACATCAAAAAGCGCCCCTGGCTCTTCTACAAAATTTGACGTTTGTAGAAGAGCCAGGGGAATAACTTAAGTATGGTTGACAAGTCTCAACAGGGCTTAAGAATGAGTGACCAATCTCAAATCAGAAGAATACGTGGGCTCGCCATCATAACAGGGCTCAGGAAGAATATCGGGACAGGTACTGTAAATCCACCTGATGTAATAAACCCAAGTGTTAGCAGCTAAACAATGTCCATCAGGTTCGGGAACCCAACGCATACCTAGAATTTCACCAAAATCAGTGGCAAACTCTGGAGCGTCATCATCATCTGGCTCCCAATCATAGGCTACCAAGTCGCCCATCTTAAACTCTGGCAAAGGGTAACTTTTGGGAGCTAACAACTTAGGCGATCGCTTCGCCGCTGTCGTTGCCACCGCGATCGCTGCAAAATTTCCCAGCAGGTCGCGGCGCGAAAATACTGAATCTTGCGAGTCTGTATTAGACAAGCGTCCTGAAAATGACATAATTATTAGGCTCCAAACGTAGTCAACTTACGGCTTGGGGAAGTCGTGGTTAATCTGGCATTGCAAGTGCCGGGTTACCGCGCATCAATCTTCCTTACCACCTACAATCGCAGACTTACTCCAGCGTGTCAAGAGGCAGAACGCGGTTCGTTCTACCTAGTACAGCATGGCGGAAATAAAGTACCTATTTTATGGGAGACTGGGGCTAAGTGAGATAAATTGCACTCAGAAC
>NZ_JAUBSA010000064.1:0-36315 GCF_036702115.1 Microcoleus sp. LAD1_D5
GCTTCTGTGATTTATTGCGTAAGCGTTGCTTGCCGTAGGCGTCGCATCCCTCTTTAAAAACTGTCCGGAGTATTGAAAGATAATAACTCTTTTAAATTTGTCTGTGCTTCTTGCACGTCAACTGTTTTTGTCACCATTGCAGTTATCCAAGCTAGGGATTAAAAGTGCGATCGAACAGAGGTTAGCAATTTCAATCTTAAATTGCTGATTTTATTATACTGTTAAATATCAAAGGTCAAAGTGACGGCGGAAGCGGGGGTCTAGTTTGTCGGTTTTCTTTTGGTTGCAGGTGCCGCAGAGGGTTTGCAAGTTGCTGATGTCGTTGCTGCCGCCGCGCGCTAGGGGGATGATATGATCGATCGTCAGTTGGGTTTCTAGTTTGGTTTGGCCGCAGCTTTGGCACTGGTATTTATTGCGATCGAATACATATTTTCTGACTTCGGGTGGAATGGGGATTCTAGGGGTTTTAGTCATCTTGTTTTGCTAACTCTCTTTAGGCATTTTTTGACGCAAATCTTCCAGAGGAGAAACAACTTTAGTATCTGGTGATTTTCCCGTTTCGGCAATTTCTCCAACTTCAAGCTCTTCAGGCTGAAACTCTAAAGTAATTCTCACTTTTCCTCTTTGCCAACTCTTAGCACCTGGCTTAAGTATTTTACAATCTATTCCTTCTCTAAACCAAGTTTCTTTTAATTCTGTCCATCCCGCTTGAGCTTTTATTAGAGTCATCATCGCTGCAATAAACTCACTTATTGTAAAGGTGCGGTTGGTGACTAAAATGTGATCCGAATATACAGACACCACATCGTCACGTTTCAGTGAATCAAAGTTATCCTTCATTTTTATTTCCGGTTTGGGCTATTGTAATTATAATGGTTTTTGGTGAAAATTGTACAAGTATTATTTAGTTTGAATAGATACCGGGCGAGGAAAATTTCGTCTACAAAAACCAAGCAAACATACCGGGCGATCGGAAATCGCCGATTTCCGATCGCCAAAATTGCAATCATTCACCATCCACCGAAACGCTATCATTTTGTTCAATTACAGGCAACAAATGCTCGTGCAACTTCATGGCCTGCAAACAACTATTAATCCCAGAAACCGCCCGATCGTACTCTTTGATCTTTTCTTCATTCTCAGCTTGCAGCCGCTGGTTACGGGCAATTTTCTCCTCCGCCTCCTGTGCCAAAGTTTGCTCCAAATAATCGCGGGCTTGACTGTATTTCTGCAAAATATCATCAGCTTGCTTTTGGGCCAGCGGCAACAAATGCTCTTTCAGGGTTTGGTTGACAGTTTGGCGGAAAGTTTGCCGAATAGTTCTAGATACTTTCGGCTCAAAATCTAGCCGCAATAATTGCCGAATTGCAGGTTGGGCGTCCACCATATTTTCGCAGTCAAAACCTTGAGAAGTTTGCTGCAATGTTTCCCGGAATTGATAAATCGAAAATGTGCCTTCGTCGTAAAAACGGGGACTTTCTCGCACGTAGCGATCGCACTCAACGCCCGCCGCATTTACCAAAGCATCAGAAACCCGCTTTGATAACTCCTCTAACTGCTGTTCAATTCCCCCATCATTCCCCAACAGCCGATAGAGTAATCGATAGTATTCCGACTTGCGAACACTGTCTTTCAAATACTGGAAATAATTATCAACCAGTGACTTAGTAGCCTCTACTAAAATATCTTCCAACTGATTCGCTAAATAATAAAGCGCTTCAACTAAAACAGCAATTAAAGGTGCTGTAGCATTGCGGGGATGATTCCGCAAAGTGCGTCCGTAAGCGGCCTCAACGGAAAATCCGTCTAACAATTCATCCAAGCGGCGGATCATCCGAGATTGCAATTGCCGAAAGTCTATATCGAAAATATCGCATCTGTTCATAATCATTTCATTGACTTCTTCGGCGATATGTTCCCGAAAATCCTGTCCGACTTGCTGCAACTCTTGATTTAGTCGCAAAAGTTCCTGTGCTTTCATCGCTTCAATTTCGCGGGGCTGGCTGTCCAAATTCCGCTGAATTGTTTGGTAATGTTTCCGCAGTTGAATGCACAAGTCTTCTAAGTCGTCAGCTAAATTTTTGAACAGTTGCGGGCGTTTTTCTTCTGTGAGGTAACGGGTGATGGCTGTGCGAAAATCTTCTATCCCGCTATCTTGAATTAATTGACCAATTAATGGTTGTCCTTGCTCTGCCAGAATCCGCACGTAGTTTTCATTGGGTGTTTCGTAGCTGTTAACTGAAATGCGAAATTTGCTCGGAGATAGCTTGCCGGAATTCGCACAGTAGCGATTAAACTCACTAACAAATTGCGGAGTTTCTTCACTATTTTCGAGCAATTCTGAATCTAATTTATCCTCTCCCGAAACTCGCCCTTGATTGGTGGCAAAGATTGTATTTAAACCAAAGCGATCGCGCCCTGTTGTCCCTCGAATCAAACTCCCGTAAAATCCCAACAATCCGCTAGTTTTGTAAACTCTCGCAGTATCGCGAAAGTCAGAATTAATCAGATTTTCTAAGCGCTGTCGCAGTTGCGTGTTATACCAAGTTTCGTCAATGCGGTTGAAAATGTAAAACAGTCGATCGCGAATTCCCGGATTTCCCCGTGTCTTTTCCATCAACTCGGTTTCTTCCGTTGTCATTTCCCCAGACGAAGCCGCTTTCAAAACGCAGACAACCGCCGAAGTATCGGGGCTTTCAATCTTATCATAAGTCAATTCTGCATCCCGCTGCACCGGCGCATCAATTCCCGGCGTATCGATAATAATATTGCCATCTTGCAGCAGCGGATGATAACAGTAATATTCCACTCGCTTGAGTACAGCACTGTTACTACCGCGACGGGCATAACTAGCAGCTTCCTTGAGATTGGAAAAATTAAACTGTTCCATCGAGTAGGTAGCGTTTTGGAGAGTTTGGATGCGATCGCGATTTGCCTCAAAACCTTCTAACAGCAGCATCAAAGCCTTAGCTTTTTTGGCTACCTCGGATTTATTTTCGCCACCTTCCGTTTCAATAATTATGTTACATCCCTGAGACAACAGCGACACTACATCTGTTTGATTAATATTAAGTTCAGTAGCTAAACCTAACTGATGGCAAAGCACAGAAGCTTGCTGGCTAATCTCAAACTCGCTCAAGAAAGTGAGAACAACGCGCTCTTTTTCCGGCTCGGCAAAAGCGATATAACATTCCGTACCTGTCGCGTGTCCTTCTGCACTGTAGAGCAATTCCCGCTCCAACAAAGCATTAATTAACATAGATTTTCCCGCACTGAAAGCGCCAGCAAACACAATTTCAAACTCAGGAGAAATTGCCTTCTTCAGAGAAGCTTGTACCGCCGTGATATCTTGTTGTCGCAAAGACGATTCCTGACGCAGCAGTTGCAGTAAAGAGTCAACTTGCTCTTGCAGATTGTTGCATTGAGGGGGCATTTGAGTCATCGCGGCAGACTGCTCCTGATTGTGGAAAAATTACCTTATTGTTAATTCTCTGCTAGTTCAGGAATAATCACAACAGTAATTTTACTTATGCGATCCAGGATTGCTAAAAGTGCGATCGGCTATTCGGGCGACAAATCCTATCGTTTATTGTTGTTTCGGAAGGATTAAACCGCTCTTAATGCAGAGGGCGCTGAGGAATAGCAACCAGAGATGAATAATTGCGATGCCAACGGATTTGATATCATCTATTTACAGCCAAGTGGCTAAATGTAATATGTCAGTAAAATTTAGCCAAGCATCTCCTAATTTTTCGTACACAGTGAGTAGTAAGGCGCGCATCATTGCGCCCCTACAAAATTAAACGGGCGCATTGCGTACTCTACATTAAACAGATAAATCTTGACGCGGTTTAAAAGACTCAACCTCCCGCAACTTTTCGTATAATTCCCGTTCCTCCTCGCTAATTTCTTTGGGAATTAACACCTGAATTTCTACCAATTGATCGCCCCGATCGCCATTTCCTGTCGGATAGCCCTTGTTAGCCAGCCGCAACCGCTTTCCAGACGTTACTCCCGGCGGCAATTTCATCTTTACCAGGCCATCCAGCGTCGGTACTTCAATATCTCCACCCAACACCGCTTCGCTGGGAGTCAGTGGCAATTCGCAGCAAATATCCGACATTTCCAATCGAAAAAATGGATGGGGAGAAACCGTGATTTTCAAATATAAATCCCCGCCGCCCATACCTTGATTTCGCAAGCGAATCCGCTGGCCTGATACCATAGCAGGAGGCAGATTCACCTCGATCGCTCGCCCATCTTCCAGACGAATTCGCTCAGTACCACCCGAATAAGCCCTTTCCAAAGGCAGAGTTAGCCTGGCCTCAATGTCTCTTCTGGTTTCGCGATCGACTGTTTCCCTAATTTCCCGTCGCATTTCGCGATCGACTATATCCCTTCTGATTTCGCGATCGACTATCTCCCGTCGCATTTCGCGATCAACTGTTTCTCGTCGCATTTCGCGATCGTCGAAATCCCTTCTAGGTGGGCGAGAATTAGCAACATAACTCGTTTTCTTAGAAGCCGTGCTCCACGGTTCAGAGGAGGCTACTCCCGGTGCATCATTCGCTGTCGCCATCCTCACTTCCCGGCGTCTTCCGAGCACTTGATCGAGAAATTTATTAAAATCCGAGTAATCACTAAAATCGACATCTTCGGCCGGTTTTTTGCGGGTAGTTTTACTGTTTCCCCAAGTTTTGAAATTGGGAAGTCGCACCCCTTGCTTTCCTTGAAATCCCTTTTGTTTCCAGAATTTACTAAACTGATCGTATTGAGCGCGCTTGTCGAGATCGGAAAGAATATCATAAGCTTCATTAATATCCTTAAACCTATCTTCAGCAGATTTGTCCCCCGGATTTACATCAGGGTGCAACTGTCTGGCTAACCGTCGATAGGCTTTTTTTATCTCATCAGCCGTGGCATCTTTGGGCACTCCCAAAATTAGATAGTAATTGCGAAAATTCTGCATAGTTAGTCATTAGTCATTAGTTATTAGTCATTAGTTATTAATTATTAGTCATTAGTCATTAGTCATGCTGCTTCCCTGCTTCAAACTAGGGACTAATGACTAGGGACTAATGACTAACCACTAATTACAACCAATCGTCGTCATCATCCCAATCGTCGCTTTGATTTTGATAAGGCCGAGTGGGGCGATTAGCACTGCTTCTACGATCGCCCATGCGATCGCCCATACGATCGCCCATGCGATCGTTCATACGATCGTATGGACGATCGGGAATTGGATCGACAGTCGATCGCCTGTACGGTTTAGCATTGGTATAATAGCTGCTGTCATCGCTGCGCCGCTTGGTACCGTCGCCCGTAAAAGTCCGCTTCACAGACTCAAAGAAATCATCATCATCGTCATCATCAGCAAACGCGGAAACTTCCCGGCTCAAATCGTAAAGAGCATCCTGCAAATCCGAACCAACTTGGTCAACTCCCCGCTCATCATTGCGTTCCAAACTGTCTCGCAATTCCCGAATTAAAGTTTCAATTCGCTGGCGGCTTCTTTGAGCAAACTGCATTCCGCGATCGAGCGCAACTTCTCGCAACTGCCGCTCGGCTTGATAAGCTAAAGCTTCAGCGCGATTGCGTTTTTCCACCTTTTCCCGCTGCAACTTATCAGCTTGAGCAAACTGTTCCGCATCGCGAATCATTTGATTCACTTCCTGCTGAGTCAGCGTCGAAGCACCTTGCACAGTAATGCTTTGTTCCCTGCCGGTAGTTTTGTCCAAAGCAGTCACCAACAGCATCCCGTTAGCATCAATATCAAAAGCTACTTGTACTTGCGGAATCCCTCGCGGTGCCGGCGGAATTCCAGTTAGTTTAAACCGTCCCAAAGACTTATTATCTCTGCCTAATTCCCGTTCCCCTTGGATTACGTGAATTTCTACCACAGTTTGGTTGTTTTCAGCAGTCGAAAAAATGTCCGATCGCCTGACGGGAATAGTAGTATTCCTCGGAATCAGTTTTTTCATCACCCCGCCGATCGTTTCCAAACCCAGCGACAGCGGCGTCACATCCAACAGCAGCACATCGCGGACATCGCCACCCAAAATCCCCGCTTGAATTGCCGCACCCACCGCCACAACTTCATCGGGATTGACATTTTGATTGGGTTCTCGATCGATCAAACTGCGAACCACTTCCTGCACCAAAGGAATGCGAGTCGAACCGCCGACCAACACAACCTCATCAATGCGAGAAGGACTCAAACTTGCATCAGCCAAAGCTTGTTTGACCGGCCGCCGCAACCGCTGCACCAAATCAGTGCAGAGCCCCTCAAATTGACCGCGAGTTAATCGCGTTTCCAGATGCAAAGGCCCATCTTCATTCGCATCGATAAACGGCAAATTAATCTCCGTGACACCGACTCCCGACAGCTCTATCTTGGCTTTTTCTGCCGCTTCGATCAATCGCTGCAAAGCTTGGCGGTTGCGTCGCAAATCAATTCCTTCTTTTTCTAAGAATTGTTCGGCCAACCAATCCACAATTTTGGAGTCAAAATCATTGCCGCCCAATTGAGTATCGCCGCTAGTTGCTTTAACTTCAAATACTCCATCCCCCACGTCTAAGATAGATACATCAAAAGTGCCGCCGCCCAAATCAAACACTAAAATAGTTTGACTTTCTCGCCTCTCCAAACCGTAAGCCAAAGAAGCCGCGGTCGGCTCATTTAAAATCCGCTTAACATCAAGTCCGGCAATTCGTCCCGCATCCCGCGTCGCCTGCCGCTGGGAGTCATTGAAATAAGCGGGAACAGTAATTACAGCCCCCGTCACCTCTTGTCCCAGATAGCGGCTGGCTTCATCGGCCAGTTTCCGCAACACCATCGCCGAAATTTCCTCTGGGGCAAAATCTTTTTTCAAGCGGGGACACTTGACTTTGATGTTCCCGTTGTCGTCGCGGCGAGTTGTGTAAGGAACGCGCTTTGATTCTGGAGTCAGTTCGGTATATTTGCGTCCGATGTACCGCTTGACGGCGTAAAAGGTGTTTTGCGGGTTGAGAACAGTCTGGCGTCTGGCCATCTGTCCCACAAGGCGTTCTCCTTCCTTTGTGAAAGCGACTACCGAGGGAGTTGTCCGCATCCCTTCTGCATTGGCAATCACAACCGGTTTGCCGCCTTCCATGACGGCTACTACTGAGTTTGTTGTTCCGAGGTCAATGCCAACTACTTTACCCATGCGTCAGTTGTCTCCTGTGGCGTTGTGTGTAGCCTTTTCAATATAAGCGTTAAGTATGATTGCATTTATTGTACCGCGTCGAGAAGCGGGGGCTGCAGGGGGATTGCCTCACCTGCGGTTCAGGTTGCTGGGTGTGGCTGGGTGCGATCGACCTTTTTTCCCTACGGTTTGGCGCAGCAACCGAGAAGCCAATTGATTAGAATGGAGAGCAAAAGTTATATCTATCATTAACATAGAGGTAGCCTGAATGCCTGGATTAGAAGTATTGTAGTCAGTTGAGTTTCTCAATCTAAAAGGCAAACAAGTTGCTGTATTAGATGTCGAAACTTGGCAACCACTCATCAAATGGTTAGAGAATTTAGAAGATTTGCCAATTGCCAAACAAGCATTAAATGAGTTAAAAGCTGCTGGCGGAAATCGCGATCGTGTCGGTTGGTTGAAATGGGATGATGTGAAGCGGAGCTAGAGTGAGTAATTACACAGTTTACATCAGATAGAATCGAGATTCAAAGTGCGATCGCCCTCCCTCTCAAAAAGGCCTCCAATCAAAATAACATTATGAAATTCACCCTAGATGTAGAAAACAACCCTACAGGCTGGCCAGACCATAATCAGCTACCCGAATCCGACGGCACTTTTGTGAAAAATTTCCAAGAACATCCCCAAAGCATTCTGTTAACCGATTCAATTACTCCCGTCTTCCAAAGCATTCATCCAGATGGTAACTATTGTATCGGTCAAGACAGCGGCATTTATTGGCGATTAACTGAGCCGCTAGAACGGGGTGCGGAAGCACCGGACTGGTTTTATGTGCCTAATGTCCCGCCAACTATTGACGGTCAATTGCGCCGTTCTTATGTGATGTGGCAAGAATTTGTAGCACCGTTAATTGTGTTAGAATTTGTATCGGGCAATGGTGCAGAAGAACGGGACAGGACGCCTTTGTTGCGTTCCGGTCAACAGGAAACTAAGCCGGGTAAATTCTGGATTTATGAAAATGTCATCCGTCCGGCATTTTACGGGATTTATGAAGTAACTAAGGCTAGCGTTGAAGTCTATCACCTGATCGAAGATAGGTATCAATTAGTTGCTACAAATGAGCGCGGGCATTATCCCGTTGAACCGTTAGGAGTGGAATTGGGAATTTGGCAAGGAAGGTATCAAAATGTTGAGTTACCTTGGCGGCGCTGGTGGGATAGTCAAGGGAATCTGTTGTTATCGGGAGCAGAAAGAGCCGATCGCGAACAAGAAAGAGCTCAACAAGCACAAGACCAATTAGAGCAATTGCGCGCTCAGTTGCGATCGGCTGGAATTGAACCAGAATTGTGAATTGTCTGCAAGGGCGATCGCGCCCATCCCCAGCGATCGCACTTAAAAACTTTACAATGGCGATCGGGAACTCCGATCGCTCCTCTTGAAGCTAAAATCAAATAACAACCCAAAATAAATCTATGGGACTCTTTGACAAAATTCGCGGCGAATTTGTCGATATCATCCAATGGTTAGACAATACCAGCGATACCATTGCCTATCGATTTGAGCGTCACCAAAACGAAATTAAACAAGGTGCTAAACTAACTGTACGACCAGGACAAATAGCAGTCTTTGTCAGCGAAGGCCAAGTTGCCGATGTCTTCGATCCGGGAATGCACGAACTGTACACCCGCAACTTACCCGTACTCAGCACCCTCCAAGGTTGGCCCTACGGTTTCAACTCTCCCTTCAAAGCAGAAGTCTACTTTTTTAACACCAAAATATTTACCAACCTGAGATGGGGAACCTCTAACCCTGTAATTATCCGCGATCCAGAACTCGGCCCAGTGCGAATGCGGGCTTTTGGCACATACAACATTAAAGTTTCTCATCCCGAACAACTCTTAAAACAACTCATCAGCACTGACGGACTATTTCAACTAGATGAAATCAGCGATCAACTCCGCAATACAATAGTCAGTGCCTTTGCCAATTGGGTTGGCAATTCCCGCGTTCCCCTGCTGGACTTTGCAGCCAACTACACCCACATGGGCGAACAGGTGCGAGTTGCCATAGAGCCAAGTATCCAGCAGTTTGGGTTAGAGTTAACTCAGCTATTAATTGAAAATATCTCGATGCCGCCTGAAGTTGAAGAAGCACTCGACAAACGAGCCTCGATCGGACTTCTGGGAAATATGCAGCAATATACCCAATATCAAGCTGCTAACGCTATAGAAGCATCAGCAAATAACCCTAGCGGCGGCAATCAAGCATTAGAATTTGGCATGGGAATGGCACTAGGTCAACAAATGACAAATATGATGCAGTCACCAGCATCCCAAACTCCGCCGCCACCTCCCCCGCCAACACAACATCAGTGGTATATTGCCCAGAACGGTCAACAATCAGGCCCTTTTGGATTGCATCAACTTCTGCAAAATGGTTTGACACATCAGGTAATGGTGTGGCGTGCGGGTTTTGACGGCTGGAAGTTAGCATCGCAAGTGCCGGAATTAGCATCTTTGTTGGCGACAGTACCGCCGCCTCCGCCGCCAGCCTCCGCCTAAAATTTTGCATATTTAGTTAATTGGTAGTTGGTAATTGGGATGCTTTCCCGATTACCAATTACCAATTACATCACCAATTAACCATTATGAATACTTCGGAACCTGCTGTTAAACGTTTTCCCTGTCCTAGCTGCGGGGCTTATTTAGAGTTCAACCCCCAAGCAGGAAAGCTCAAGTGTGCTTACTGCGGCTGGGAGTGCGATTCGTTTAACCTAAAATAAGGCTTTAAATCCTTATGGGATGGTTAACCTAGCTGCATAGGCAGTTAGTGATAACTGGTTACATTTGCAGGTACACCGCTGTGCGGTTAGTCCTGTCCCTCAAGTGCAGAGGTGAAAGCATACCCCCTAATGTATTGGCTAGCAACTAATAGGTTAAAGCGGGGGTAAAAGGTAGAACTACTAGGAGCCGAACCCGGTAACTACCGAGCAAGAGTCCATGCGTAGCGCAAGCAAAGATGTGGTCGAACCATCGTAAGCAGTAATGGTGTAATGGCTCAATCAAGAATAAACCCGTTGAAAGATACGGTAAAGACTGATTAACACCAAGCCAAAAGGCAAGGATAGGGCGTAAGCGTTTTCAATAACGACTTATCAGCACCGCCCGTAAACCCGGTGGATAGCATCACGCTAAAGACTCAAACAATGTGTAATCGGAACGAAGTAACTCTCTTAAATCTCTGGATAGGTCGATATTCAGTAAGTAGCTAACGAATGGTTTAAGAGAGAGGGATTGTATCAAAAGCGAATGCCTCACTGTAATGGTGTGGATAGGCTGACAGATACACGGTAATTCCAACGGAATAGAATAAGTAGCAATGAACATATCTAAAACGCTGAACAATCAGACGGTGGAGTGGAAAGACATCAATTGGCGAAAGCTAGAGCGGGTGACTTTTAAGTTGCAAAAGCGAATATTCCAAGCGAGTGAACGTGGGAATGTTAAAGCAGTTCGCAAACTTCAGAAGACCCTGATTAGGTCTTGGTCTGCAAAATGTATTGCGGTACGTAGGGTGACACAAGATAACCAAGGTAAAAATACGGCTGGTGTGGATGGCATTAAATCACTAAATCCAAAGCAACGTACTAACCTGGTTGATAAGTTAAAGTTGGAAGGCAAGGCAAAACCCACTCGTAGGGTTAATATTCCCAAACCCGGAACAACCGAAACTAGACCATTAGGAATACCTACAATAAGCGACCGCGCATTGCAAGCGTTAGTTAAACTAGCGTTAGAACCAGAATGGGAGGCAAAATTCGAGCCAAACTCTTACGGTTTTCGACCAGGACGCTCATGTCACGATGCGATTCAAGCAATATTTGACTGTATCAAGCAGAAAGCCAAGTATGTACTAGATGCTGATATTGCCAAATGCTTCGACCGTATAAACCACAAAGCATTACTCGAAAAAATAGGTACATATCCCACCTTAAACCGTCAAATCAAATCATGGCTCAAGGCGGGACACTGTGACCAGGGCAGTATGTTCCCTTCTAACGAGGGTACACCACAGGGCGGGGTAATTTCGCCCCTACTTGCGAATATTGCCTTGCATGGTATTGAAGAAAGAGTAAAGCAATACGCGGAAACCTTGGTGATAATCACATCTGGAGGACATAAATTAAACAAACTCCTAAGAAGAGAATCACTGAGTTTAATCCGTTACGCTGACGACTTCGTGATAATTCATCAGGATTTGAACGTAGTTCTAAAATGCCAAGAGATAATTGCTGAATGGTTAAGTGACATGGGATTGGAGTTAAAACCAAGTAAGACAAAATTAACCCACACCCTTAACGAATTAAATGGAAATGTTGGGTTTGAGTTTTTAGGGTTCCACGTACAACAGTACAAAACGGGTAGATACCGATGTGCTAACAATACATACGGGGAGCCACTAGGTTTTAATACACTAATCACACCCTCAAAAATCAAGGTAAAAACACACTTAGCCAAGATTGCAGAAGTAATAGACACCCATAAAACCGCCCCACAAGCCGCTTTAATTAGTAGGCTGAACCCAATTATTAGGGGATGGTCAAACTATTACTCAACGAAAGTTAGCAAGGAAACCTTTTCAAAGGTTGACAACCTAATTTATGACAAGCTAAGAGCCTGGGCAAGAAAAAGGGGAAAAGGGAGCATCAATAAAAACAAATACTGGAGAACAGTAGGCGATAGGAATTGGTGTTTCAGTACCGAGGATGGGATGGAATTAAAACGGCATTCAGATACGCCAATCGTAAGGTATATCAAAGTAAAAGGTGCTGCCAGTCCATTTGATGGTAACTGGATTTATTGGAGTAAGCGAAGAGGTGAGTTCCCAGATACACCTAACAGAGTGGCAACACTTTTGAAGAAACAAAAGGGTATTTGTCCTCACTGTGGTTTGTACTTTACCTGTACAGACATTGTAGAAGTTGACCATATTAAACCGACATCGTTAGGTGGAAAAGACACCTATGACAACCTACAACTTCTGCATAAACATTGCCACGACACAAAGACAGCAACAGATGGGTCAATACACTCTAAAGAAAGTGTCAAAACCCGATAGCGTGTCTTGAATCGTATCCATAACAAGGATAGAATTATCAAGGAGCCGGATGAGGTGAAAGTCTCACGTCCGGTTCTGAAGGAGAGGTAGAGGTGGCAACGCCTCTATCGACTCTAACAGATGCAATTCCCCAAACTGCTGAAGAGGTAAAGGAGAACTCTTACGAACAATATCTCCAAGTCGACGAAACGGCGCTGACAACGTTATCAACAACAGCCTTAGAAGTAAAATGCAATGATTGCGGAGCAAGTGTTACTTTTGAACCGCCGAAAGTAGCGGGTAAATGCCCATTTTGTGCTTCTCCAATTGTGACCCAACCTGCAAAGGCTAGCCCTAGCGTGCAGCCAGAGGGAATTGTTCCTTTTGAAGTTACTGATAAACAGGCCAGAGAAAGCATTCAGAAGTGGCTCAGCAATCGCTGGTTTGCTCCTTCTGCTTTGAAATCCCTAGCGCAACAGGAGAAAATTCAAGGGGTTTATTTGCCGTTTTGGACTTACGACACTTATACGGTTAGTTACTATCAGGGTTCTCGCGGAGAACACTACTACGTGACTGAAACTTATACGGAAACAAACTCGCAGGGCGAAACTGAAACTAAAACTCGCCAAGTGCAACATACCAGGTGGTGGCCTGCTTCTGGCAGAGTCGATCGCTCTTTTGATGATATTCTGATTCCCGCTACAAGTTCGATCGATCGCCCCCGCCTCGATGCGTTAGAACCTTGGCATCTCAAGGAGTCGCTGCGCGCTTACAATTCATCTTATTTAGCTGGGTTTGAAGCGCAGCGATCGCAAGTTTCTCTCACTCAAGGATTTGAATCTGCTAAAAATGTCATGGCCGGTACTATTCACTTCGATGTTTGTAGGAATATTGGTGGCGACGAGCAGCGGGTTCACAGCATTTCTACTGATTACAATGCTATCACTTTTAAGCATATTTTGCTACCTGTGTGGTTGTGTGCCTATCGCTATCAAAACCAGCGATATCAAGTAATGGTTAATGCACGCACCGCGGAAGTTCAAGGCGAACGTCCCTACAGTGTTTGGAAAATTACTGCTGCTGTTGTTAGCGGTGTCGTGCTTGCGGGTGTTATGTACCTATTGTTTACTGGTAATTGGAGATATATCCGTGTTCCCGGTCTGCCTCAACCGCAACCTCAACCAACTTCCCTACCTGTACCCAGCCAAAAATTACCGCCAGTTCCTATTCCCTCTACCGCACCTGTACCCAGCCAAAAATTACCAACAGCGCCTGTTCCCTCTACCGCACCTGTACCCAGCCAAAAATTACCGTCAGCGCCTGTTCCCTCTTCACTGTAGCAATTCTGGATGGAACACTCACTGGAGGCGGCGGAGGCATCGTCGTCGGTGTAGTAGTCGCGATCGAGGTCAATCGATTTTAGATTTTAGATTTTAGATTTTAGATTTTAGAGGCGACCCCACGGATAAATGCGGGGGCTTGAGGATTTTCGATTTTCGATTTTGGATTGATTCCACGGATAAATCACGTGGCGGGTACCATCAAGAAATTCTTGGTCAGTAAAATTAACTCAATCATTATTTCCTCCGAATCTATAAATTTAAGGTAAATCTACCTTAAGGAGTACACAAGAGGGTTTTTACGTAGATTTTTTAAAACACCTAAATTAAATGGAATTTGTTCTATTTAATTTAGGTGTTGCTTTAAGGATAGATTATGGGTACAGTCGATTTAATTGTACTGAGGATTTTAATAAAAACAAATAAATTTTTCAGGAATAATAGATAAAACCCGAAATATCGAAATTTAAAAACACTTCAAAAACTGCATTTTATAGCATATCAGACATACTAAAATAGCTAGCTTATGTAAATATATTTTATCAATAACTAAAAAATTTAATTAGTACAAAAAACGAAATTTTAATAACAGAATAGGAGGATAAGTTGTATGAATCAAAATCAAATTAAATGGTTTGCCGCAGCTCTAATGCTAATAGACCACATCGGATTGATGCTTGAAGCAGAACCCATGCGTATCATCGGCCGCCTGAGTTTTCCGTTGTTTAGTTGGGTGTTTGCTCAAAACTGGAAACGACCGGGGGACAAAAATCCTCTAATTACTCGACTGATATTATTTGGGGTACTTTCTCAAATACCTCATATGTTACTTTTTGGCAATTTACAGTTAAACATCATGTTTAGCTTTGCCGTAGCAGCACTAACTTTGAGCTACATCCGACGCTTCGATCGCAAAATTGCAGTTTTAAGCACAGGTCTAGTAACTGCTCAAATTTTAGGAGTGAGTTACGGCTGGTATGCAGTGGCTTGCCCGCTATTGATGATTAGGTGGAAAGGAGGAGGATCTCGCCTTTGGTGGTTCGGCTGGACTATAGCAAATATCGGATATGCAATTAGTTGCCAAAGCTGGATTCAAATTTTCGCTATATTCACACCGCTAGTTCTGGCATACTACGATACCTCTAAAGACCAAAAACCAACGGCTTTAGAAAAAAGATTTTTCTATTATTTTTACCCACTACACCTTGGGGGGCTAGCGGCACTGCGAACAATTGTCTAAATAAGACTGGGGATTCTAATTAGTTCATTGTTGATTTTTTATTTAAGCGAAGTACAACCGCGTCTGTGAGCGATCGCCCCCAGAAGAGTGCGATCGCTTTCTAAACTATATTGCCAACATTCAACTGACCGAGGCGCTTCAAAATACTCAGCACGCTGTACAAATCATTCCCCGGATTGAAAAGGTAAAACTTCCGAGAAAAAGCGTACTGTGCTTTTTCCCGCTTAACTAACTTGACAAATAGAAAATCTGCCCCATTCATTAACAATCCGTAAGTAGGTCGATCGGCACTCAGATTAGCTAACATATAAGCTAGTAACTGCGGAATCCCGACCTCCAAAGAAAACGCAGCCTTCTTGGACTCGATCACCACTACCCAAAACTCCTGAAACAAAGCCAAAACATCCAACTGTCCTCTGACAATCATTCCTTCATCTTCGTCAATAATTTCTACAGACTTTTCTGAAGTAACATGAAAAGGAGCGAGATAGAAATCAGCTAAATCCAAAAACGGAGACAGCACAACCATTTTGACTGTATTTTCTAGAAGTGGCGGATGTTTGAGCAAATTCCTGTAACTTGCCTTCACTCTGTCCAGCCGCTGTTTTTCAGCTTCCGAGATTTCTGGCAAATCATCTTGCCACTCGCGAAAGAATTGGTCATCTTCAACCCACTCAATTTTGAAGTTGGTTTCCAAATCATTCAGTGCAATATTTCTAGCTTGAATTGTTTGTACCATCGTTTTACACTAAGTTTAAAGTCTATACAAATTGTGTAGTAAGGTGTGCGTTGCCACCTTACAAATGGATTGTTGGCCTAATTACTGCCTCTATTAACTCTTGCTTTCCAACGCATCAACTCTCTTTTCAAGTTCTAGTATCCTCTGAATCATGGGTACACCTTCTACAGAATCTAGGTGTTTAGCTAGGGCGCTAACTATGACATCAGTTTGAGATATGCCCGTTTGCTGAACATATCTTTTGAGCTTGCTAAAAAGACTAGGAGGAACTCTAACAGCTATTTGAGATTTTTTACTCGGAGGTAGACCCTTGAGTTTGGGTTCTACACTTAATGGTTCCACTGCTTCTAGTGGGTGATTTACTTTGTAAACTTCAAAGTCTTTTTCTCTAATTGTGAAAATCCGTCTGTTAAAATACTCCTGATTTCCTTCAGTAAAAGTAGGGGGAGCACCATCTTTTAATTCTGCAGAGCCCAACAGGATTTGACCTTCTTGCTGAAGCTCTGAAAGACGTTCTTTAGAGACCCCTTTTCTGCTACAAAAATCTACTTCGCTCTCTCGCACCCAAGGCATTTTACTGATCTCTTCCTCTTCTACAAGCCAGACAATTTTAGCTTCGTGTACTAACGTCTCGTCTCTGACAAAACTGCCCATAATTTTTACCTCTATGTGGATGATAACCAGATTATAGCACGCATGGCACATATGGCATTGCCATAAGTCAACTACGCCAAAAATAACTCAGATCATCCCCGCACTCCTCACCTCCACCAGCCCCATTTCCCAAAAAAATGTAACGAGTTGTAAAGTATAATTAAACCGAAGCGAACACAGAGGCCAAGTAGTATCAAATGCGAGTTGCGATCGCCGGAGCAGGCTTAGCAGGACTTTCCTGCGCTAAATATCTTACCGACGCGGGCCACACCCCCATCCTCCTAGAAAGTCGGGACGTACTCGGCGGCAAAGTCGCCGCCTGGAAAGATGCAGATGGCGACTGGTATGAAACCGGCCTCCACATCTTCTTCGGTGCATACCCGAATATGCTCCAACTCTTCAAAGAACTTGACATTGAAGACCGGCTGCAATGGAAAGAACACTCGATGATTTTCAATCAGCCGGAAACCCCCGGAACCTATTCCCGCTTTGACTTTCCCGACCTTCCCGCCCCCTTCAACGGCGTTGCAGCCATCTTGAGCAACAACGATATGCTCACTTGGCCCGAAAAAATCCGCTTCGGTATAGGTTTGATTCCGGCGATGCTTCAGGGTCAAAAATACGTCGAAGCAATGGACAAATACTCGTTTTCCGACTGGCTCAAAAAGCAAAACGTCCCCCCCAGAGTGGAAAAAGAAGTATTTATCGCCATGTCCAAGGCGCTCAACTTCATCGACCCCCACGAAATATCCGCAACCATACTGCTGACAGCCCTCAACCGCTTCTTGCAAGAGAAAAACGGCTCGAAAATGGCCTTTTTAGACGGTTCCCCCACAGAGAGGTTGTGTCAGCCGATGGTAGACTACATAACTGAGCGCGGCGGTGAATTACGGCTGAATGCACCCATCAAAGAGTTTTTGCTCAACGATGACAACACGGTGCGCGGCTTCCACATTCGGGGAGTAAAAGGGGCAGAGTCAGAAATTCTGACGGCCGATATTTACGTCTCCGCGATGCCGGTTGACCCGCTGAAGTTGATGATGCCGAAACCTTGGGGCGAAATGGATTATTTCAAACAGCTCGAAGGCTTGGAGGGAGTACCCGTCATTAATGTACACTTGTGGTTCGATCGCAAATTAACAGATATCGACCATTTGCTGTTCTCGCGATCGCCCCTGCTAAGCGTCTACGCCGACATGAGCAACACCTGCCGCGAATATGCCAACCCAGACAAATCCATGCTGGAACTGGTTTTAGCACCGGCCAAAGACTGGATAGGCAAATCGGACGAAGATATCGTCGCAGCGACAATGGTCGAGTTAGAAAAACTCTTTCCCGATCAAATCCCAGAACCAGCCAAACTGCTCAAATATCACGTAGTCAAAACCCCTCGTTCCGTCTACAAAGCCACCCCCGGACGCCAGCAGTGCCGTCCCACACAAACAACTCCCATTAGCAATTTCTATCTAACGGGGGATTATACGATGCAGCGTTATCTTGCAAGTATGGAAGGTGCCGTGCTTTCTGGTAAGCTGACAGCGCAGGCTATTTCAACGGCCCATAACCAATGAAAAATTAAGAATTTTTCATAAAGACGTAAAAAATCTCCCGTTTTCTAAACGGGGGAGTGTCAATTCTAATCTTTAAATTTCTTATTCTCGGATGCTGCAACTGTCAAAACTCCAGTGCATGAGAACTCTGGCTTCTGTGGATGACTCCTACGAACTGTGCCGCCAAGTCACGGCGAGTTATGCCAAAAATTTTTATTTAGGCACTCAACTCATGCCCGAAGCCAAGCGTCGGGCGATTTGGGCGATTTACGTCTGGTGCCGCCGCACCGACGAACTCGTAGACGGGCCTGGTTCTGATGCAACGACCCCTGAAACCCTCAATCTGTGGGAAAAACGCCTAGAATCTGTGTTTGCCGGCCATCCTCACGACGACTACGACGTAGCTTTGGTGGATACGCTGTCTCGTTTCCCGATCGACATTCAGCCGTTTCGAGAGATGATTGCGGGCCAGCAAATGGACTTGTACCGCAGCCGCTACGAAACTTTTGAAGAGCTCAATCTTTACTGTTATCGAGTAGCGGGTACTGTAGGGCTGATGTCGATGTCTGTCATGGGTGTAGGCGAATCGAGCTCCGCTGCTAACTGGAATTGGCACTGGGGGAGTAGAATTCCCAAAGAAGAAGCGATAGCCCTGGGTATTGCCAAGCAGTTGACTAATATTCTGCGCGATGTCGGAGAAGACGCCCGCCGCGGCCGCATTTACCTTCCCTTAGAAGACTTAGCCTTGTTTAACTACACCGAAGAAGATTTATTCAACGGTGTAATTGACAACCGCTGGCGGGAATTGATGCGGTTTCAAATTCAGCGAGCTCGCAAATTATACGCCAGCGCCGAACCGGGAATTAAAGTGCTCAGTCCCGATATCCGCTGGACTGTTTGGGCGGCTACTATGCTGTACAGCAGAATCTTAAATGCGATCGAACGCAATCAGTACGATGTGTTTCAGAAGCGGGCTTATGTTAGCAATTCTCAGAAACTGCTGTGTCTCCCCGCCGCTTGGATGAAGTCAAAAGTGCTTTAGCCGCAGGCAATTTTGCTGGCGATTCAGCAACGGGTAAGGCGTATTTGTCAAGTTACAAATTATATGATGTCCAGCAAATTGCATATTAGGTTTGTGGGGACGCGGTAGTGGCGTGTCCCTACGTTTGGTGTGTTAATTTAAGTCAAATTATAAGTCAAATTAGTGGAGTAGCGGGCGGAATTTGCAATTGGGCGATCGAACTTTCTAACAATTGCTTTTCCTGCTGGAGTTTTGCTTCTAAATTTTGAATTTGTTCTCGGCGGGCTTCAACTTCAATCAAGCGGCGAGACAATTCTTGACTCTGCAAAGTGAGAGATTGCCTCCAATCTTCTGCTTTCTGGGCTTCTTGCTGCAAAAAATCGGGAGTAAAGCCTGTTGTTAAATATTTCTCTACTAATTGTACTACCCAGTTTGTAGCTGCTTGAATATGCAAAACCTGGCTATTTTCGTCAACATTTGTTAATACTAGCATTCCTTCATTTAAAACATTAGTTGCAGAGTTAATGTGATTTTGAGCAAAATCGTTCGGTAATGTCAAAAAACTTTCTTCACTAAGAATAGCCCAAGTATGATCCGAATTTTGGCAAGCCAGCAATTGCAGACTTATCTCGCCTAAATTTTCCTGATTTTGTACTTTTGCTAAATATAGCATAAGGGTTATTAGTTATTAGTTATTAGTTATTCGT
This sequence comes from Microcoleus sp. LAD1_D5, assembly GCF_036702115.1. NCBI lineage: Bacteria > Bacillati > Cyanobacteriota > Cyanophyceae > Oscillatoriales > Microcoleaceae > Microcoleus > Microcoleus sp. LAD1_D5. Next base: position 19,518 of record NZ_JAUBSA010000064.1, read on the forward strand.
AACTGGTAACTGGTAATTGGTAAAAACAGCTATCCGTGTATCCGTGCATTCCGTGTCGTGCTGTTGGTTATTGGTAATTGTATGATTTACGATCTCGTAGGGGCGGGTTTTACCAACAATATATGCCTGAAACTAACTATCTCGTAAACCCGCCCCGGCCACAGTCAACAGTCAACAGTCAACTATTAAAACACCTTTAGCCGATCGCGCAAAATTTCCGCTTGTTTTTCCGCTTCCGCCAAAGCATCCCTAGCCCCCTGAACCACATCAGGAGTCGCCTTATCCACAAACTTCTGATTAGTCAAGCGCGCCGCAGTATGCTTAATTTCAGCTTCCACCTTGCTCAACTTCTTCTCTAATTTAGCACGCAAAGCCGCCAAATCAACCACCCCAGCCAGAGGAATCAATACTTGCACAGTACCGACAACCCCAGCAATTGTCTGTCCCAAATCTGCATCCACACTAGCAGTAACTGTCAGATTTTCGACTTTTGCCAAATCCTGAATGTAAACACCTCCATCTGAGATGATGTGGCGTTCTTTCTCGCTTTCGCTTTGCAAAATCGCCGTCACCTTCACACTGGGTTTGATATCAGCATCTGCCCGCAAATTGCGAATAGTGCGAATTGTACCAAACAATAACTCAAACTGCTGTTCCAATTCAGCATCAATTAGCGAGACATCCGCTTCAGGATAAGCTTGCAAAGCCAAACATCGATCGTCACCTGTTTGAGTCAGAGTGTGCCAAATCTCCTCAGTAATGTGTGGCATAAAAGGATGCAGTAGTTTCAGAATCCCTTCCAACACAAAAGCAAAAGTTTGCTGTGCCACTTTCTTAGAATTTGGTTCAGCATCCTGCTGCAAGCGAGATTTGACTAACTCAATATACCAGTCACAGAAATCGCCCCAAATAAACTCATAAAGTCCCTTCGCCGCTTCCCCCAAACCGTAATTTTCCAAACAATTGCGGCTTTGTTGCACAACTTGATAATAGCGAGACAGAATCCAGCGATCGCACAATTCCATACCACCTTCAACAGAAGGGCTTCCCAATTGTTGCGGAGTCTGTCCCTCCAAATTCATCATCACAAACCTGGCCGCATTCCACAACTTATTCGTGAAGTTCCGCGAAGCTTCCACTGATTTCGATTCATCAGTTTTGCGATCGTACTCCATGCGAATATTTTGACCGGCCCCAACCACTTCCTTTACCAAAGTGTAGCGCAAAGCATCAGTACCGTACTTGCCAATCAACAGCAGCGGGTCGATACCGTTATTTTTACTCTTAGACATTTTCTGACCGTTTTCATCCAACACCAAACCGTGAATGTAAACAGTATCAAAAGGCATCTTTTCAGTAAAATGTCCGGCCATCATCGTCATTCTAGCCACCCAGAAAAAGATGATATCAAAACCTGTTACCAAAGTAGTTGTCGGATAGTAAAACTCCAAATTTTTAGTTTCATCCGGCCATCCCAAAGTTGAGAAGGGCCACAACCCAGACGAAAACCAAGTATCCAATACGTCTGGATCTCTTGCTAACTGCACGTCATTACCAAATTTAGCCGTAGCTTTTTCCCTAGCTTCAGCTTCTGTTTTCGCAACTATAAAAGGTGTTGTATCAGTAATTTCTCCTTGGGTTTCGCTAACAGCATACCAAGCTGGGATTTGGTGTCCCCACCACAATTGTCGGGAGATACACCAATCCTTCAGCTTCACCAACCAATCGCGATAAACCTTTGTCCATCTGTCAGGAACAAAGACTGGTGAGTTACTTTGATCTAATGCTTCTAAAGCCCGTTGAGAAAGAGGATCTATCTTGACAAACCATTGCGTAGATATCAAAGGTTCGACCGCAACTTTGCCGCGTTCGCTGTAGGGAACTGTATGCTTATAATCTTCTATTTTAACCAAAACCCCGTCTGTTTCTAACCGCTGCACCACATTCTTTCTGGCAACAAATCGGTCTTGTCCCTGGAACTCTCCGGCATTTTCATTTAAAGTGCCGTCCTTATTCATAATGTTAATAAACGGCAAATTGTGACGCTTACCCATCTCGAAGTCATTTGGATCGTGGGCGGGAGTCACCTTGACACAACCAGTTCCAAAAGTCGGATCGACAAACTCATCAGCAATGATTGGAATTTCGCGATTTACGATCGGCAAAGTGACAGTTTTACCGATAAGATGTTGGTAGCGATCGTCCTGTGGATTCACCGCCACCCCAGTATCGCCCAACATCGTTTCCGGCCGAGTCGTCGCCACCTCCAAATAACCAGAACCATCCGTCAAAGGATAGCGGAAATGCCACAAATGGCCGTCAACTTCCTGCTGGTCTACCTCCAAATCCGACACAGCAGACTGACTAGCCGGACACCAATTCACCAGGTAATTGCCGCGATAAATCAGCCCCTCATCGTACAGGCGGACAAACGCTTCTAAAACCGCAGCGGATAAGCCTTCATCCATCGTAAAGCGTTCGCGCGACCAATCGACAGACACGCCCAAACTGCGTAATTGATTAGTAATAGTATTGCCCGATTCAGCTTTCCACTCCCAGGCCCGTTCCAAGAATTTTTCTCTGCCTAAATCGTGGCGAGTTTTGCCTTCTGCTTTGAGTTGCTTTTCGAGAATAGTTTGAACAGCGATGCTAGCATGATCCGTTCCCGGCAACCACAGGGTATTGCGTCCAGTCATGCGGTGATAGCGGACGAGGACATCAATCAGCGTCTCTTCAAAAGCGTGTCCCATGTGGAGGCTGCCGGTGACGTTGGGCGGCGGGATGACGACGCAGTAAGGTTCGCCGCCGGCTTCTGGGTCAGCTTTGAAGGTTTGGTTGTCTTCCCAGTATTTTTGCCATTTGGCTTCGGTGGCTTGGGGGTCGTATTGGGGGGGTAGGTTTGCGGTCATGGTGGCTTGAGAGTTTGATCTTATTTAAGATTGTGCCATAGAAGGGAGGAGAAGAGTTTTGAAGCGCATCCGCGTCAGAGGCAGAGGGAAGACCGATATTCAAGGCGGGGCGGGTTTACGTTAAAATGAAGGTAAAATTAAAAGGTTTGATGGCATTATGAATGTAGCAGCACTTCGACATCAAATCGATCGATGGCTCGATCGACTCTCTCCAGAACATCTGGCATTAGTTGCGAGTTTTATAGAGTTTCTAAGCCAAAAGCAACGTCAGGGGGTAATCATTTCGCAAAATAATCTGCCAGAGGTTTTCTCAGCAGAAATCCAAGAGATGCCTCCTGCTAATTCTTTTAGTATTCCAGAACCCTCAGAAATTGACGGAGAAGGCCAATCTAAAGCAGCGCTTCTACAAGATTTTCGGCAAGCTTGGCACGAAGCCATGACTGGGCAAACCATTTCGGTTGCTCAAATGTGGGAAGGAATTGAAAATGACTGACTTGCCCTTAATTCAAGTTATAGTTTCACCAACCTTCAATCGCAATTTACGCACTCTTGCAAAAAAATACCGCAGCATTCGCAATGATATTCAACCCATTATCGAACAACTCACACGGGGAGAACTGCCAGGAGATCGAATTGCTGGAGTGGGTTATGCAGTCTTCAAGTTGAGAGTCCGAAATAGCGACACTCAAAAAGGTAAAAGTGGTGGATACCGTTTAATTTACTACGTTCAAACAGCAACGGGAATCATTTTGCTGACCCTTTACACCAAATCCGAACAAGTCGATATTGCAGCAGAGGATATTCAGAACATTATTACAGAATACGAGCAGCAGCAGAGCGAAGATCGAGAGGATATCTAAGAGTTGGGGAATCTTGCGCCGTCGAATATGAGGTTTCGACATCTTCAGTGGTAAAATCCTTTTAATATCTTATTTGACAGAAATCCCTAATCCAAAACCCGCATTCTCTCGGAGAAAGCCACGATTTTGCAGATCTACCGTTTTTTTGCATTAGTCCTACTGGTAAAACAACTTGCATAATTAAGAATCGCAATGAATAACAGTTATCAAACTCCAGGAATTGCGTTTTTTGTTCTCAAACTCAAACAAAAGTTTGTAGTTTGTAGGCGGGTTTAACATCGTATAGCAACACGGGCGACTGCTATACCTCCATTACTTCACCTCCTTATAATCCACCCCATAACTCGTATCTCTGCCCGACAAATACGTCGTTTTCCCCGTTAAAGTCTCCAGAGTTTTTTTCGTTTCAGCCGAAGTAATCGAATTCAGTGGCACGCCGAACTTGCTAGCCAAACCAGCCGCCACGCCCACACCTTGTCCTTGATAAATATTCACCGTCGCTATTCGCCCGACGGATACAGCCATACCGACATAACCGGACGATCGCCCCACAATGGCTAAATTCTTCACTTTGCTAGCTAAAGCGCTTTCTATCCCGAAATTATAGACTGGTAGCGGCGGAATTCTCGCAGATAAATTCTTGACTCCGCCCCGCATATCGAAATCGTAGGAAAAACTGCCGATCGACTTGGACGCTGCTGTTCCCCCTTTGATAATCTCCTTCCCCGTCAGCGGATCTACCACATCGCGAACGTTCAAAGTGTGCCTGATATAAATCTCGTCTGGAATAAATACTCTCACATCTTTACCAGACTTCTTTTGTAACCAGTGTTGGAGATGTGACATTTCTTTAATCATCTCAGGAGTCGGTTTTCTGCCGTTAGCTTCCATCTTCATGATTTGGGGAACTTGGTATTTAAACAGAAACCCGTTCCAGGACAGCACATTTTTGTTATAAACGCAGACATTGCCCTTATCAAAAAAGAATCCTTTATTTTGGCTAAAGGGCAGGTTTCTGTCTATGTGATATGCTGCACCTATAGCTACGCTTCGGATGTCGTAGCCATCTGTATATGGCTGATAAATCGTACTCCAGAAATTCCTCATCCAGAATTTTGTACTAGCCGGATCTTTAGATTTTGTAATGCTTTCTTTAATCTTTTTTACCAAAGGCCGATTGTATAGAATGTCATCTTCTATGCTGCGGAATTCGGACATTGTTATACCCGTAATTCTCGGAACTATAGAGACTGCTAAAGTTTCATTTTTGGATTTAATATTTTGAGATTCATATCCTGTATAATAAGATAATCCGGCTTTTCGAGCTAATTCCGCGTCTTGAGTTACGTCAATAAAAGAGTTGGCTTTAATTCTTAAGGTGCTGCCTTTTACTGACGCATATTCGATTTTTTTATCTACGACATGGGGAGTAAGAGTTGAGTTAGAAATAACTCTGACTTTTGCTGCTGAAAGCATTTGCCTGAGAGCTTGATCTGCCCTTTTTGGGTCTAAGCAAGATTCGCGCGCATTGGCTTTATCTAAGAATTCCTTAAAACATTGGGCGTAGGGTTGGCGGTGCCAATTGGGGATTTTATCTAAATCGATGTAAGCTAAACCGCCGCGGGTGAGTAAGCCGCCCAAAGGTGCTCTTCCGTAGTTCGATCGCACGATCGCAACTTTGCCCTTTGCACCTAAAGTTTTCTTAGCCCATATCGCCGCACATATCCCCGGTACTTCATCACCATATACTACTACATCGAACGTTTGCTCCGGTGATTTTTTGGGAGGTACGGGAGGCGGGCTGCTGGATTTTTGCTGCAGAGTTCCATTGTCTAAGGTAGCACTTGCTGGGCCTCTATTTGCAATGTAATTTTTTATTTCTCTGAAAGGGGGAGAGTTAAGTAAAAGTTCTAGGGCGGCAAAGATGATTGCAATTGAAGCTAATTTCTTGAAAGTAGAGAGCATTCAGTTGACTCGTTTATAAATTTGCATTACCTGAAAGCGCAGTTCAGGGTTTACGGAGTTGAATATAGCACGTTTAGATAATTTCGACACAAGTTTAAATTTTCCGGGAACCGTGGTAAACGAATCTTCTCAACCCAAACCTGGTGATGCTGTGCTTGGCAGCCAAAATGCTACAATTACATCAATCACCAATTGAAACATAAAAAACATGACTTTTGAGGCGGTTTTCAATCTTGTTAAGCACTTGTCTCTAGCCGAAAAGTTACGATTGATTAAGTGGATTGTTCCTGAAATAGAACGAGAATTAGTTGTTGGGCCGACTCCCCGCAAATCATTGTGGGGTTTATGTGCTGACTTGGGAATTGCACCCTCTGCCGCTGATATAGATGAAGTTCGGAGGGAAGAATGGGCGAATTTCCCAAGGGAGGATTTCTAATGCTGCGTGCTGTAGCGGATACTCATGCTGTTATCTGGTATATCTTTGCTGATTCACGACTTTCGGTGACTGCTAGAACGACCATAGAAGAGATAGCTGCCCAGGGAAATCAGGTGGCTTTTTCATCAATTACATTAGCAGAAGTTGTCTATCTGAGCGAGTGAGGGCGGATTAATTCAACTACTCTCGATCTATTATTGAGAGAAGTTGAGAGCGATGATGCCTTATTGGTTGAAATTCCTTTCGATCGCAATATAGCTTTGACTTTAAGGCAAGTTGACCGATCGCAAATTCCCGATTTGCCCGATCGCATTATTGCTGCTACTGCTTTGTATCTTAATGTACCCGTTATTAGTCGCGATCGCCGGATTCAATTATCGAGGATTAAATATGAATAATACAAATGTTATTACCTGGTCTGAGATAGAAGATAGAATGAAATCTATGATAGGTGAGTTTCTGGATTTTTATGAATTATTTGAGCGACTTATTCCTGAATATACATGGGGATTAACTGATGAATACATCGAAGAAATAGCAAAGTTTAGAGTCTTAGAATGGCTGAAGAATGCGTGGAAATTATTGGTGAAATCAGGAAGGGTTAATTATTCCACTCAAACTGAATACTTTCAGGCATTACTTTACTGTATATCTCTTTTTTATTTATATGCTGAATATAGCGGATTAGACATTGTTGGTTATGATTTATTTTTGGATATTGCTGATTTCAGCGGAATTCATATATGCAATTTACAACAAATAATAGATGAAGATAATAGAAATAAAACTACTGCCGATAATTGCGAATATGAATTTAACAGAGAAATATTTAACTCGATTGACAATGTGAATCGAGAGGTAGTAGCAATCTTAATAGAACATTTTGGGAGTAGATTAAGGTTATCTGACTCTATTCAAAAAAGCATTGAAAGTATGCAGTTAGATTATGATTTATATGAGAATGATGACACATTTGACCAAGCTGAGACTGAAGCTATAAATGAGCTAATAAAAATAGATATGATTACTGAAAAATGGGAAGAAATAGAGGGTGATGAGGTTAGAAAAGCTGCACTCACATTAGTTCATTACTTTCAAGGTGAAATGATCGATATAGAAGAAGAGATAAAACCTATGATTAATCAAGACCACCAGGATTTTCAAACAAACAGATTTAGAAATATGAAATATGACACTATATCTCCTAAATACCTGTTTTCACAGTCAACTTTTGAATGGATAACAAAGTGGGAAGATAAAACTAAATCCTCGCTTTTTCCAACTTATATAAATTACGCTAAATTAGTTGAATATGTAGAAGAACCGTTCAATAGACTTTGCTATTTAGTGTCAGCCAAACTACCATTACAACTTTCAGCTCTACCGGGAGATGCAAAATGGAATGAAGCTGAATTAGAGAAAGAATTTGGCTATTTTAAACTTTGCTATATCCGCCTTAATCGTAATTATATTACCTTTGGCTATTCCAAAGAAATCTATCGTTCAATTTTTCTTAATGTTTTGCAAACCAAACCTGATGAACTCCAAGAAGTTATTATCAAAAACCAAGAAAAACATGATATACTAGATGTATCAAACACTGAGTGTTTTATTACAAAAAATGAATTAATTAACCTATCTACCAGTCAGTTAAGCCATCAAATAGCACAATTTTTTATAAATCATATAGATCTAATTTTGTTAGCAACTTTAGACGCTCAAAAGATGGCTATCAATGACCCCTTGTATTCCTTAGTCAATGAATCAAAGCTAAATCCAAAATATACTCTATCCAACTGTACGGAAGAAACTGGCTTGAACGAAACAGAACTCAAGATATGGATACAGGCTATCCACCGCAAGAAACAAGCCATATTACAAGGCCCGCCCGGAACCGGAAAAACTTTCATTGCCGAAAAACTAGCCAAACATTTAATCGGTTGTGGTGACGGTTTCTCAGGCATTATCCAATTTCATCCAGCTTATACCTATGAAGACTTCATTCAAGGCATCCGCCCGCAAAGTCAAGATGGGCAATTGACCTATCCCATAGTTCCCGGTAGATTCATCGGATTTTGCAAAAAAGCTGAGTCTTGTCAAGGCACTTGCGTTCTCATTATTGATGAAATTAATCGTGCAAATTTATCTCAGGTATTTGGAGAGTTAATGTATTTGCTTGACGATCGCGATCGCACCGTTAAATTAGCCAGTGGCGAAGAACTTAGAATCCCTAAAAATGTCCGCATTATCGGCACAATGAATACAGCAGACCGTTCTATTGCCTTAGTCGATAACGCACTCCGCCGCCGCTTCGCATTCATTCCGGTCTATCCAAACTATGAAGTGCTGCGACAGTATCACCACAGAGAGGAAACAGGTTTTTCAGTTGATAAATTAACTAGCATTCTAGAAGATGTCAATCAGGCCATTAACAACAAACATTATGAACTAGGCATCTCCTTCTTTTTAACCAACCCATTAAATGAAGATATTATAAAAGACATTTGGCAAATGGAAATTGAGCCATACCTCGAAGAATACTTCTTTGATAACCAGGCCAAAATGGATGAGTTTATCTGGGATAAAATTAAGAAAAAGTTGGGCTATTGACAATCTAACGCCGTCATTAACGCCGATACGAGGGCGTTACTGCATCCACCACAATTATGAAACCAGAATCCCGCCGAATTATCGGACTTACAGAATATCAATTAGCAACGTTTGAACCCGACTCAATCCCCGAATCAGTAGGACAGAAAATATACCATAATTATGCAAAGGAAATCGAGATAGAATTTCCCAACTTTAAAACAAAATATCAATGGCACTTAAAATCTAAAGGCAGAGTGGGCAACATTCCAATCACTCCAGAATTTCACATCGCCATCCGCCCCAAGGTTTCCATAAACAACCTCTTCGGAATGCTTGAGTATGCCTACAAACTTAAGATAAAATTTCCCCAAGGAGCGATTCAGTGCCAATTTTTAGAACAAAGTTACGAGAGATTAGCTAACATTCTTGCCCAAAAAATTCTAGAACGCTGTCGCAAAGGATTATATCGCGATTACTTATCAAAAACCGAAAGACTCGCCTCCATTCGCGGTCGCGTCGATTTGCGGTCAGCCCTGCAAAAACCTTGGGATGTTAAACTAAAATGCCACTATAACGAACAAACAGGTGACATCGAAGACAATCAAATACTCGCTTGGACACTATTCATCATTGGCCGCAGCGGTTTGTGCCGTGAATCTGTTTCATCCACTGTGCGAAAAGCCTTTCACGCACTCCAAGGATTTGTTACCTTAAAACATTTTAAATCAGAAGCTTGTATTGATAGAAATTATCACCGTTTGAATCAAGATTATCAACTTTTACACGCCTTATGTCGATTCTTTTTAGATAACACAGGGCCCAGTCACGAAACAGGCGATCGCGAAATGCTCCCTTTTCTCATAGACATGGCTAATTTATATGAACAATTTGTCGCTGAATGGCTCAAAGCAAATACACCAAAAGGCTTTTTTGTCAAACAACAACACCGAGTCATACATGACCAAAACTATTTCGATCGGATTGACTTACTCCTAGGCGATAGTGAAACAAATGAAATCCTGTACGTCCTCGATACAAAATACAAAGCTCCCGATAAAGTAGACAATACGGATCGTAATCAAGTCGTTACCTACGCAACGCTACTAAACTGTAAAAATGCAATTCTCATCTACCCTCAAACTCTCAAAGCGTCCAAAGACCAACAAATTGGCGATATCCGAGTTCGCAGTCTAACTTTTTCCCTAGATAGCGACCTCAATCAAGCCGGAAAAACCTTCTTAACCTCTCTACTTTCAAACACCCTGCCCTAACTCTACTCTGCGCCCTCTGCGCCCTCTGCGGTTCATTTCTCCACAAAAAAAGAGGCGCAATTGCGCCTCCCAAATCTTTCATGTCTGCGTTCTAAACACTAACAGCCACTTTTGCTTCTTTTGCAGTCAACTTCTCGTAAGTCGCCCGCATCTTCAATCCGACTAACACTTGGAACAAACCAGTTCCATTGTTGGAACCAGGATATTCGCGGTGCTGGAGTAACAGGTGAGTTAACTCGCCTTCATACTTGGCAGAAGTCTTGCTCAAATGGCTTTCGATGTAAATAACTTCTTCGAGATTCTCGAATTGACCATCTACTTCTAAAATCGAGACTTCGTGACCGTAGAAAGCATCGGGCCCGTAGTACATCTTAATTCCGGGATAGGAACAAGTCAGCTTGCGGCCGCAAGGAACCCAGTTAATTGTTGAACCTTCGTCAAACAAATACGCAGGCTCAAAATTGGCGACGCCTTCGCGCTGGATCATCTGCACGCGCAGAACCTTCCGCTCTTTGTCATCTTTGATCAAGTTGGTCGGCAACACTTGAATTACCACATCAGCATATTGCTTTTGCGGGTCGATGTAGGCGGTAAAATCCGGTTTGCGAGCATTGATCGCAAACAGCACGTCTTCGTAACGGTGGCCCCGTTCCGCCATGTCGCGCTGGATTTTCCAAGCAATTTTTACCTCGTCGCTGATGTCGAGGTAGACGCTGAAGTCGAGGAGCGATCGAACTCGCTCGTCGTACAGCGGATGCAGCCCTTCAATCACAATCACGTGATTCGGCTCAACCCTTTCGGGCGGGTCGATCATACCGGTTTCGTGGTTGTAGATCGGCTTGTCGATCGCATGACCTTCTTTGAGAGCCTTCATTTGCTCGGCCATCAGGTCAAAATTGTTGGCTCTAGGGTCAAGGGCTGTAATCCCTGTTTCCTTGCGCTGCTTGCGATCGAGACTGTGATAGTCGTCGAGGCAGATTACAGTCACGAAATCTTCCCCGAACAAATCTGTCAATCGGCGTAAAAAAGTAGATTTTCCGCATCCGGAATCTCCGGCAACGCCAATTAAAACCACGCGATCCGGCTTACTTGTCATAGTTTCCCTCTAACAAAATCACTGTTTACTAACTAACTCAAGTCTAGATTCCACAAAATTTCAGCCCGCAGGTAGCGGCAAGCAGGCTTTGTGCTGCTTTGCTACCCCGAGAGGATCGAGTTCTCACCAGCATACAGCAGTCAGTTGACTGCCTGCCCGGCAAGACCCAATCAATCTTCAACGCAAGTAATTAATACTAACTTTAGTGGTTAATCTTACCAGAATGCGTCCGCCCCCTACAAGCTCAACCTCATTAACTGGTGAAATCCTCCTTTAGGCTGTACTGCCTTTAACAAATTGTATATTTCAATCCCGTATTCCCCAAAGAGTCAAATCCTCGAACCCTCTCCCTCAAACCCTCCCCCTCGAACCCTCTCCCGGAATCCCCAAATCAGAAGGACTTATCGGGGCCGATCCCCCGATCGGGTAAAATATTGCCAGTACGCAGACAACAATAGCTATAGGTCAACACCTGAACGCAGCCGGGCTCGGCGAGCGCGGCGTTCGGCTAATTGGGAATTCCAGACGCGAGCGATCGCAACTTGACACTCCCACCTACAGGCGAGGCCTAAAGATTGGCGCGACCAATTAGTCCAGATGGCCTTAAGAAAAAAGTAAATTGAGTCTAACGTCACATTCTCTTTCTTTATAACTCTGTATCGTGAAGGACAAGCAACAAATGTACAGCCCAACCATATCTGGTGTAGCGGCCAACTCAGAATCAGGCAGCCGCATCTTTGTTTACGAAGTAGAGGGTATGCGTCAGAGCCAAGCAACTGACCAAACAAGTAACCCGATTCGCCGTAGCGGCAGCGTATTTATCTCCGTGCCCTACGATCGCATGAATCAGGAAATGCGTAGGATTGCTCGCATGGGTGGAAGAATTGTCAGCATCCGCCCCTCAAACAGCGCTCCCGAAACTAATGGCAAAGTCGCACCAGAAGCAGGGCTACAGAGTCAGAAATCTGGAGAAAAAACTAAGCCCATGACTCAAGCAAAGGAAAAAGTTCAGGTTCCTGTTAACCTCTACAAACCGGCCAATCCCTATATTGGTAAGTGCATTTCTACAGAAGAATTAGTCAGAGAAGGCGGCGAAGGCACAGTCCGCCACGTCACTTTTGACATTTCGGGAGGCAATTTGCACTATCTCGAAGGTCAAAGTATCGGGATTATTCCCGATGGGACGGATAAAAACGGCAAACCTCACAAAATTCGGCTTTACTCGATCGCCTCCACCCGTCACGGCGACCACCTCGACGACAAAACAGTCTCTCTGTGCGTCCGCCGCCTAGAGTACAAAAGCCCGGAAACTGGCGAACAAGTGTTCGGCGTTTGTTCAACTTTTCTCACCGGTTTGCAACCTGGAGATGATGTCAAAATCACCGGCCCCGTAGGCAAGGAAATGCTGTTGCCCGACGACGAAGAAGCCACCATTATTATGATGGGTACCGGTACGGGAATTGCTCCTTTCCGGGCTTATTTGTGGCGGATGTTTAAAGAAAACAATCCCGATTACAAATTCAAAGGTTTAGCTTGGCTGTTCTTGGGAGTTGCTTACACTCCCAACATTCTCTATAAGGAAGAGTTGGAGCAATTGCAGCGCGAGTTCCCCGATAATTTCCGCTTGACTTATGCCATCAGCCGCGAGCAAAAGAATGCTGACGGCGGCAAGATGTACATTCAAAACCGGATTCAAGAAAACGCTGAGCAATTGTGGGAATTGGTTCAAAAGCCGAATACTCACACTTATATCTGCGGTTTGAAGGGTATGGAAGGCGGAATAGATGAAGGAATGTCTGCGGCGTCTAGCAAGTACGGTGTTGACTGGGCTGGCTATCAGAAACAGTTGAAGAAAGAACACCGTTGGCACGTTGAAACTTATTAATGTGTTACCTGATTTAATCTGATTTGTAGGGTGGGCATTGCTCGCCCTACATTTGTTTTTAGGGCAATTATATCCGACTGGTAATATCATTTCCGGTTACACTCCTTATGATGTTGACTGTTGACGCCGTGAACAGTCAACAGTCAACAGTGAACAGTGAACTCGAATTTACTATTCCGATGCTAACGGATTTGATATAAGGTAGGGAATGCGTACCCTACAATACTATTTTGATTGCTCCGGTACGGGAATAGCCTACAATGGTTGTGGCTTAATTGAGTTTCTACGGGTCAAAGTCGTGGCTTTCAAAATTGGTTTGTTAGGTTTGGGTACAGTTGGCGCGGGAACAGCAGAGATTTTGCTCTCCCCAGATGGCCGCCATCCACTGTTGCAGGAATTGGAAATCTATCGGGTGGGAGTGCGCGATATTTCTCGAACTCGGTCTTTACAATTGCCAGAAAATGTGCTGACAACTGACCTAGAAGCGATCGCAACTGACCCGGAAATTGATATTGTAGTAGAATTGATTGGCGGATTGGAACCGGCGCGATCGCTCATTCTGCAAGCTATTGGCAGCGGCAAGCACGTCGTCACTGCCAACAAAGCAGTTATCGCCCGCTACGGGAATGAAATCTTCGAGGCCGCCAACAAAAAAGGCGTTTACGTAATGCTAGAAGCTGCTGTCGGCGGCGGCATTCCGGTCATTCAAAGCCTCAAACAATCCTTAGGTGCAAACCGCATTCAAACTGTCACCGGCATCGTCAACGGCACAACTAATTACATCCTGACGCGGATGCAAACAGAAGGCGCAGACTTTGCCGAAGTGCTCGCCGACGCTCAGCAATTAGGTTATGCTGAAGCTGACCCCACAGCAGATGTAGATGGATTAGATGCGGCCGATAAAATTGCTATTTTAGCCTCGCTAGCTTTTGGCGGACGCATCAAATTAGCCGATGTTCACTGCGAAGGTATTAGAAAAGTTAGTGCGGCGGATATTGACTACGCCGACAAGCTGGGATTTGTGATTAAATTGTTGGCTATTGCTCAAGAAACCTCCGGCTACAATGGTAAGCAAGCGGAGGGAGAAAGCGAACTGCTGTCAATTCGAGTGCATCCGAGTTTTGTGCCGAAAACTCATCCGCTGGCGAGTGTTAACGGGGTTTACAATGCAATTTTAGTCGAAGGAGAGCCGATCGGGCAATTGATGCTGTATGGCCGCGGCGCGGGTGCAGGCCCCACAGCTAGCGCCGTAGTATCCGACATTATAAATGTGGCGGCCATCCTGAAAAGCCAAGCTGTTCCGACTCCTCATCCTTTGCTGAGTTGCAGTCACCAACACTACTGCAAAATTGCTCCGATGCAGGAACTTGTTACTCGCTTTTACGCCCGTTTTCTGACGCGCGATACTCCGGGGGTAATTGGCAAACTCGGCACTTGTTTCGGCAACCACAAAGTTAGTTTAGAATCAGTTGTGCAGACGGGAATTCACGGCGATTTAGCAGAAATTGTCGTCGTGACTCACGATGTTAGGGAAGGTAATTTTCAACAAGCACTCGATGAAATTCGCGCGATGGAAGCAGTCCATAGTATTGCTAGCACGTTGCGAGTTTTGTAAAAGTGATTTGCTAGGGGCGGGTTTCACATAGAATATTTGCCAATCATTGACAATCTCTAAAACCCGCCCTCCCCCAACCATAAATCCCAATGTACACTTTTCGTATTTGATACAGCAGATTCCATGTACATATAATAAGCTGTTGCGGCATTTAAATTGTATGTCCAAAAACAATTAAACAATGAGTGGGGTGTCCCGTCCGCCTCGAATATGCAATTTAAATGCGCAACAGCTTACCTCAAAAAACACCATCTTCGCCTTGTGGACTATGATAAAACTTGTCAAAAATTGCAACCAGGCTCTATTGGTTCGGGAGCGGTAGAATTAGCCGTCAAGCAAATAGGTAGAAGGCTAAAAATTTCAGGAGCAAGCGTGGAAATCTGAAAGTGTTTCTCAAATTTTACAACTTCGTTGTGCCTACTTGAATGGTAAATTTGCAGTTTAATATTTTTGCTTTTTGCAAAATCGGGATGCTCCCTATGTTTCTTCGATCATTTCAGCTTAAATTTTGCTGGTGGTTTCTCCAGGATTCGTTTCCCAATTATATCAAATCTGTTACCATCGGAATTATTCCTATCTCTATTCTCGACCTCTGCGTGAATCAGCGTCAATCCCTTGTCATCTGCGGTTAATACATTCTCTTTTTCAAACCGCAGATGAGGGCAGATAAACACAGATTAACGCAGATGAATTAGATCGAGTCCGGTTGCACCATCGGGAATTGTTGACTGTTGACTGGATTTTACTATTCCGATGCTACCGGAATTGATATTACGGATTGTTTGGACAATCTAAAACCTAGCTAAAATTAACATTGCGAGGACGATCGCAGCAATAAAGTATCCCATAGCTTTCTTTAAAGGTTGAGGTTGGCTGTAGCTAATCTAGCGCAGCGATTGCCAGCAGACAGGATGCAAATCATTGCTGTTGAGTGCGGATGTCAGCCTGTTATAGCAGATGTTGAAGGCTTTAGTTATAATTGAGAGAAGAAAGTTGATCGTCAACAGAATATTAAGCAACTTTCATATTTACAGGCTGTGGAAATACACGGTTGCTGAACGGGAAATGCTATGAGGTGGCGCTACCCGTAAAATGTATCATATATACTTTACAGGGCGGTAGAGTTTGAGTTAACCTCGGCTGAGGTGATAAAATATTACAGCCAAAAACAAAATAGTATGTCAGATGCACGCATCGATTATTTTACCGTGCTTGGGGATGAATAGTTACTTAAAAAAGCCTTGAAAATCCACATACAGTTACTCAAAAGTCTTTTCCCTCAATACTTACATATAAATATGTCATTGCCAGCAGACGATCGCCCGCAATCCGCAACCACTGATAGTGAATCTTCCTATCAACTTTCACCGATACAGCAGGGGATGTTGTTCGACAGCCTTTCGGGTCAACAATCAGGGATAGACATCGAACAAGCGATCTGTAGCATCCGCGAAAATTTGAATGTTTCAGCTTTCCTCAAAGCGTGGCAGCAAATAGTGCAGCGGCATCCAATCTTGAGAACGAGTTTTTGTTGGTCAGGTGAAGAAGTTCCCTTGCAAACATTACACCAACAAGTTGAACTGCCAAGCGTTGAACAAGACTGGCGCAATTTGTCGGAGGGCGATCGCACCAACCAACTCGAAACCTATTTGGAAGCCGATCGCCTGCAAGGCTTTGACCTCACTCAACCCCCGCTGATGCGTTTGGCTTGGTTCCGAGTTGCGGAAACCGAGTACAAACTCATCTGGACTTATCACCACATTTTGCTTGACAGTACCTCTGCAATAACTGTTTTGCAAGAAGTTTTTACCTTGTACTAATCCCTGTGTGCCGATCGACCATTAGAATTACAACCGCCCCGTTGCGATCGAGATTGCATCGAGTGGAGGCAGCAGCCAGACATCTCGAAAGCAGAAACATTTTGGAAACAATACTTAAGCGGTTTCAGCGGTCCTACCCCTCTGGTTGGGGATTTTTCCAGGGCGGGCAAGATGCCCGCCCCACAACAAAATTCATCAGTTGTGGAACAGGCATCGGCGGATGTTTCCAGGGCGGGCATCTTGCCCGCCCCACCAGAAAATATATCTGTTAAACCAATACTCCGGACAGTTTTTAAAGAGGGATGCGACGCCTACGGCAAGCAACGCTTACGCAATAAATCACAGAAGC
>NZ_JAUBSA010000065.1:0-35809 GCF_036702115.1 Microcoleus sp. LAD1_D5
AACTTATATTGCCGAGGAGAACTCGAATTCACTCATCTTTCTAAATGCTGTTTTCTCACTTTTTCAGCAAGCCCTAAGTATTTCTCATAGATGCTAAGTCACTACATAACCTTGCACACTTTTAATCAATTATGTAGAGAACCATTTATCCCGGCGTGCAATTTCTCCTACCTTAACTATTTTCGATGCAACACTCTCTCTACATTTAGCTTCAGCAGCAGCCACCAAAAATCCAGGATATCGCTCTGGTTGTCTAGAAATCTCCTTAGCAATGTCATCAGGAAGAGCATCTGCTGGTACTGTACGGACAAATTTATGAACAGCATAGCGCTCAGAAACTACACCCTTCATATAGCTTTGAGATATGATTTCCAGCGCCGATTGCCAACTTATTTCTCCTTCACCTAGTAATTCAATTACTACACTTTGCCAATATTGCAGCACCAGAAAGTCAGACCCACTGTATCCAGAAAGATACTTTGAATATAGGTCTTTTGGTTTTTTTGACCGGATGCCTAGTAAGGTTACTGTTCTTGCATTCAATACCTGTGGCAGTAAGTCAACATCAAATATAATTAAACGACCGCTTCCTTGCTGTGTCCATGAAACTGATTCTTCTACAGAATTATACAAACGTCCCCAATCCTCCGTAGATAGTTTTTCTACATGAATCTCAACCTCTCCAGCAAGTTGTTCTAGAGTTTTCTTGCTACCCCAAGTGATTAAAATCAAAACAGCAAACATGATGTCTTTGACGTTTTTCGCTTTAGAAAACAACCTTTGCCAGTAGGATACTGTGCCCGATCTCAGCCTTGCATAACGTGCGCGTTTACACAACGGTACAGAATGGTCAAGAAGGTCATGAAATTCCGTGTATGTTTGATTTTTAGATTTGATTCCACTAGCAAGATTAGCAAGCTTAAAAAACGCCCATTGGTTCCCATATAATGAACGAGCCTTCTCAACTAAATTATCCCAAGGCGTTATTTGTGTTGCCCACTCCTGAACACTGAAATGTGATTCTTTTTCTACAGTGTCTAGAATTTCATAACACTTATATAAGTCAGAAAAATTTGGTATATTATGGATATTTTCTCTACTAAGAGAAGGAATTGATATAAAGCTACCATTTGTATAAATTTTTTCGTGTTTCCATACCTGAGATAATGATACGGGGTAGTAATGACTAAAAGCTAGAGCATATCGCTTTACATCTGTAGCGTAACTCAATAGTTCCAAAATAGATTTGTTGCGGGATTGACTATCAATATTAATATCTCCTAATAAAATTGCTTCTACCGCAAGTTGAAAATTTTCGTTGGTCATCTCAAAATAATCAAATCGCCGTGCATCAAAAAGAATTTGAATACGGGTTAGGTTGCTTATTTCATCAGAAAGGACGGTGCTAAGCTCAGTGACTGAAAGCTTTGATAGACTGCCCAGATAAAGCCCATATTCAAGCCAACGTGTACGCTCACCATTTTTTTGGGCAAGAACAGCTCCACGCCATAATTTTTCAACTTCATCAGCAGACGCATTGGCTTTAACTAAATCAATTACATCTAACGCATAATCCTTGGGAGGAGCATTTCCTAAGATGGCCAAGCAACGAGTGATAAGTTCATCTTGACCACAATCTTTTGAGAGTACCAGTGGATTGCCTGAAGCAGGTCTACGACTATTAGAAGCTAACAAATATCGCAACCCTATACCGTCTAAAATCAACTCAATAACTCGACGTACAGACTTGGGATGTTGGGTGAAAACCCAATCTGAAAGTAACATAGCTGCCAATAGCCTTGGATAGCTGATTAAGGAATATCCCTCTTCTGCAATCAGTTCTTCTAATCGGTCAATTAAATCTGCTAGTTCCCCTTTGCTGTAGCAACCGGCATAAAACCTTGTGACATTTAGCCAGTAAAAGTCGCGTGCTATAGCATCAAATCGATCAGGTTTTGTTCCAGGCTTTTCATTCCCTGGTGGAGAGGGTGGAGCAGTAACATAGAGGTGCTTTGCAGCAAAATACTCTCGAAGTGGTTGAACCTCAAACTCGTAAGTACCTTCTACACGAGATACTAGCGCACCAACACGCTCAACCATACAAACTAATAAATCATCAACCAAAGTTTCTTTATGACCTTCAGTAGTAAGATAATCTGCTAGCAAAATGTGAAGACTTTCCTGGGTAATGCGACCACTACCGTTTTTTTCTTCCGCTTCTACATGGAGTTTCCATGCCAAGTACCTGTTGATGTCGATTAGTAATTCACGGTGAGTGCGGACTACTGAATTCTTTTCGGCCTCACGGTCAAAAAAGAGTTCTATATAGCTGTCGTAAAGTGCAGTACGTTTGTCAGGCAATGATGCAGTTTTTATACGGATAAGGCTAAGTAAAATTGTTAACTGCATCGGATTTCTAGCTAGATCGCGTAAGTGAGGCTGGTCTAGCTTTTGGTTCAGAACTTGGTTAACATCTCTAATTTGCTGATTATCGAGCTTTAGAGCCTTCATCCACTTTTTTGCATATTCATAAATTAGTGGGCGAGTAACTGGGCCTAGATGGTAGTAAATAAATTTATCTTCCGGAAGACCCGGTGAATTCGCAAATGCTGCTGGACGGCTAGTTACTATAACCTGGAGGGACGTAGCATTTGTCTTAAGACGATTAACCCCATTAACAATCTCTTTTACAACTTCTCTTCTCTTGTCTATATCAGCAACCTCATCAAGACCGTCAAAAACAAGAAGAATGGAACTGAGTTTTGCTACAGCGTGCAAATCAGCTACTTCAAATTCAACACCGCCCGATCCATTTTCTACCTGAGCAGCTAAAAAAGACTCTAGAGATTTATGCCATTTGGGGTGTGCCTCATCATATCTATCAGGGGAGAAGGGATTTCGTTTTGCAAGCCACGCGGCTAAATCTCGAAGATCAACTCTGAACGGTAAACGAACCGATGAAAATTTATGCTCGTCTGGCAATTTTTCAAAGGCTTCATGTTCCCTGTATTGTTCTGGAAGAAGTTGCTCTACTTGCTCCTTACCCAGAATTTGCATACGATGTACCTGACAAATGTACTGGGTTATCGTAGACTTTCCTTGCCCAGGGGCACCTTCAAGCACTACATACGGAATATACTTTGGAACAACTGGGTGAAGCAACATGGCTGCTACTCCTACAATAAGTTGCTCATCCCTGCCCGCAGAAAACTCAGAGCGTGTGTCAAATGTTGAAGATATAACTTCAGATGAAAGGGATATTTTATTAACTCTATGACGCTCTAATACATTGTGAGCAATATACTGATGAATGCTTTGAGAAATATATTGTTGTTTTTTACTAGATGCGCTATTTGGGGGTACAACGGGAACATCTATGAATAAGTCGAAAAGCCTATTATCAAGCTCGACTTGCTTAAATTTAACTTTTTGATCTAAACAAAATTGATTTGTAACGTAAGCTCGAATCGCATCAGCTCTTCTCTCCTTACTCTCTGATAGCCCAGACTCAATAACAGACCTAATTAAGTCTGGACCAGTCATCAGTGCTGGGTATACCCATTTGAGATCCCAGGCATTATCTAACCGACGACTTAAATCATCTCGCCACCAGCACTGGGCTGGAACACCAAGTTCACTTTTCAATAGTTGATTTACTTGATCAATTGATCCTGAATCAGGGTGTGCAGTTCCTTTAATATTTGTAAGTAAGATATACTG
Organism: Microcoleus sp. LAD1_D5; assembly: GCF_036702115.1. Classification (NCBI taxonomy): domain Bacteria; kingdom Bacillati; phylum Cyanobacteriota; class Cyanophyceae; order Oscillatoriales; family Microcoleaceae; genus Microcoleus; species Microcoleus sp. LAD1_D5. Next base: position 3,721 of record NZ_JAUBSA010000065.1, read on the forward strand.
CTTTGCCCCTTGTGGAATTTGTTTCTTGAGTTTTGCTGCTTCACCCTTTTCACCCTTTAAAGTTTTTATTAGCCATTTGTGAGGGTCAGTCTCTGCTTGGGGTTCCCTCACAAATTTAACTTGGTACATTATGAAACTGCGCTCTTCATCGTCACCGAAATAACTCAGTGCATCTCTCCCACCATCTGGCTGTGCAACTGGAAAACATTGGAGATTAGAAAACTCTTTAGCTAGTAATGCTTGGCAGAAATGTTGAAACGTTTCTGGATCTAGATTTTCAAAGGGATAATCCATCTGTTTTCCTCAATAGGACTTGTTGTGCAAACAGACAAAACCTCTTTTTCCAGAGATTTAGAGATAAGCCTTCACATAACTGAGGCGGCTTCTGTTAATGTATCTTACACTGCCACTCTATCTTGTGACAAGGCGACTCTGCATAACACGCCCCACACAACCGAATTGGTTCCAACTTCATCCCCACCCCAGCAGGCGGTAACATTTGCTCTAGCCGATCGACCACCGCCCCACCACCACCAACGCCTCCAACTGCTGACGAGAAGGAGGAGGATTAAACCGAAACTTTTCGGCACTGCCGTGTCCTTACCTGCATCCCCAAATCATCTCAAATCCGGTCGATCTCCCACCAGCCCCTTCCGGGACACGGCTGTGATGCCGTGTCCTCACCCGCAGCACTACTTGAGACACCTTGGGGAAAAATCCCCTGATAACTTACCTGCGACAGCCTTGGGCGATCGCCCTTAACACCGCTAGCCGCACTTCTGGATGAGATTTCTCAAGCCCGTTAGCCCGAAAAACCCAGTGTCCGCCGCCCGCGTGCTCGATCGCAATTTTCTGACCGTCAGGCAAAACTATTTGCCACCAATTCAACACACTGGCTTTAATAAGGTGGCACTGAATTTCGTTCAGTTGAACCTCCATTAATTTCAGTTGACGCATGATTGGATTTTGGGCAGATGACTTCATGATTTTTCTCATTAAATGAATTCGACTGTTTCTCGGCTTTGATTTCACTTTGCCGATTTTTGAACTTAACTTCACCTTCCGAAGTTTTTGGCTTAACTTTCCTTTCCGAAGTTTTCGCCTTAACTTCCCTTTTACCACCTTTAGGCTCAACTTTGACTCCAAAACCTTTAGACTTAACTTTTCCTGGGGCCGAAATTGAAGTCTGTTCCGTGGCCGGCTTCTTAAACTCCGCGTCTAATTGGTCTAAAATCTCCTCTTGTTCGGGAGTATGTTCCGCTGGCTGCTCTAAATTGCTGGGATTGTATTCGCCAACCAACCTTGCCAAGAATTCCGAAATTGACAGTCCGGCTGCGGCTGCTTTTTTTGTTAAAAGGGCGTAGGTGTCGGTTTTAATGCGAATTTGTTTGAGCCGGAGGTTGGGATTGTTGTCAACTGTTTCGGCAATAGTTACTGCGGTAATCCTTTCTTTGGGTATGACATCAACAACTTCTTGCCACTTTTCCTGTAAACGACAGTCGCCATATTGGTCGGTTACTGCGTGTTTGAACAAAGGAACAACTTGAGCAACGCAGCTAGGCAAAATCTCAAATCCTGCTTTAATTAAGCGCAGGCAAATACTCGCAGCTTTGATAATTTGTGTGCAGTAAAAATATTGCCTGCCTAATGCTTGTTCGCAGTAACTTTTAAAAGTTTTGAACTTGTCTTTGTACAATCGTAGCTTTCGGATCGCGTCCAGCATGATTCCTTGACGCACGTAGTCTAGGAATCCCCTTTTAATTTCGCCTGTCAGGTAGTCTAAATCGTGAAAGGGAGATTGATTCTGGATTTCTTCTTCAAAGTCTAGCAGCGGGCCTGCAAAGTGAAAGTTGGAGGCGACATCGCCTAGGTAGAAGTTGTCAATTGATGTGGACATGATCTGGAATGGTTCGAGAAAGGGCACGATAGCACGGAAGTTGTGCGATCGCAAAGTAGAAGTTTTGGTCTGGATCTTTGATACAATCTTGAGTTGGGCACTCTTGTGAGGTCGATCGACCTTTTACATAGCACCACCTCCTCGGCGTTGAGAAAAAAGGGGCTTGAGGTATGCGCCCTTGCCCCAAAAATACGCTTGGGTATGCAAGCACAATTGATAGACACTACAACTAAGGCGGTTATTCAAACCTGGACGTTTTGAATGTTCGGCTCGCCCGGCCGCCTTCTGTCATGTCCGTCACTTACAACTTTAGTTGGATAATTCATCTTTGTCAACTAAAGTTGTATAACTTTAGTTTAAATGAATCAAGATATAGACTATCTCAAACCAGAAACTATTCAAGAAGCTATCCAATTGGCTGAAGCTACTCAGGAACAACTAGCCCGAAACTTAGGAGTTTCTCTAAATACAGTGAACTCCTGGGTTAATTGTCGGAAAATGCCACGGGCGGATAATTTCTTCGCCCTATGCCGGGAGTTAAAGCTTTCGCCCAAAACCGTGGCTAGATTGCTAGGCATCGATATCTCCAACATCCCTGACGATATCCCTTTGATCAGATCCCCCTCGCGCGAGGACAACTAACCGACAGGGGTTCGTCCATGTAAGAGAGAAAGGAGCTTGAGGTATGCGCCCTTGCCCCGAAAATACGCTTGCGTATGCAGGCACAATTGATAGACACTACAAATCAGGCAGTTCTTCAAACCTGTATTTTGACCTTGGAGGCTCGCCCAACTGCTTTGCTGTGTCCATTTGTCGTAGTTTAGTCAGGCTTACTGCTTATGTCAAGGGTAAACTACGGAATATTCTGCACCATGAATCAAGAAGTACGGGATTTATACGAAATGAGCCTTGCAGAAATTAGAGAATACAGGGGCTTTAGTCGCCGAGAGCTTAGCCAGCAACTGACGGGGAAAGTCTCTGAAGATACTTTGTATTCAATAGAAAAAAGAAAACAAAAACCCAGAGTTGATACTGCAATAGCCATCTGTACAGCCCTAAATATTAGCTTGAAACAGTTCTGTCACTCGATCGGGCTAGATGTTTCAGGACTGGTTGATGATTACGTTCCGCCGAGGAACAGCTAACAAACAGAGCTAAATCATGGTCTTGATATTTGATACAATTTTAAACTGGGCTGTGAGGTCGATCGACCTTTTACATGGCACCACCTCCTCGGCGTTGAGGGAAAGGAGCTTGAGGTATGCGCTTTTGCCCCAAAAAAAACGCTTGGGTATGCAGGCACAATTGATAGACACTAAAAAATAAGGCGGTTCTTCAAACCTGCATTTTGACGAAAGTAGGCTCGCCCGGCCGCCTTTGTTTGGTCGCTCTACATGAAGTGTACTTCATCAAAACAACCAAGTCAAGAGGTTAGCTTCATGAAACAAGCTTCATGTACTGTGCAAGAAAATTTGCAAGAAAAGGACAAGTCTCCATTAAGGCTTCTCAGAGAAAAAGCTGGGCTAACCCGCCCTCAAGTCAAACAACATATCGGCGTTTCTGAGCGGATGCAAGCTGACTGGGAATCAGGAAAGTCCATGCCAACAGTTGAAAACGTAGCTGCACTGGCTAACCTGTACCAGGTTTCTCTAAAAACTATGTTTGAGCTTTTAGGATTAGACGTAACCAAAATTCCCGATGACTTACCAAGTCTCGCGCCCTCACCGAACGAGAACTAACAAGCACAGCTAAATCATGGTGTTGACATTTGAGACAATTTTGAGTCAGGCTGTGAGGTCGATCGACCTTTTATATCAATTCCCGTTGCACCGGAATGATATAACAGCCCTCTCAAAACCCACAATGCCGTTCATCAAACCCTCACGAAACCTGTTCGATAAACTATCCCAGCGCGATTTATAGCTAGCTTCATAGGTGTCTATCATGAGAAACGCTATATATAGAGGAATTTGATAGCAGTTATTTACCCACGGGTGCTAGAGCACCGCTTTGCAAAACAGGAATTTCTATTCGGAACTCTGTTCCTTGATCGGGTTGAGAGAAGCACTGGAGTAAGCCACCGTGCTTATCAACTACAATTTGATAGCTGATGGATAGCCCTAATCCAGTTCCTTTACCCGTTGGTTTTGTGGTGAAGAAGGGATTGAACACCTGTTGTCTAACTGTTTCCGTTATCCCAGGCCCATTGTCTTGAAATTGAATTACTACATTTTTTGAATAACCAGAATGAGTTTCGTTTGTGACTAGCTTAGTCCGAATAGTGATGCAACTGGGATTCTTTTGGATGTCTTTTGGAGAACGCTGATTGTCGTAGTTTTCTAAAGCATCAATCGCATTTGCCAGAATATTCATAAAGACTTGGTTCAACTGTCCGGCATAGCACTCTACTAGCGGTAAGTCCCCGTACTCTTTGACAATTTCAATAGCAGGATGAGCCGGATTTGCCTTCAGTCGATTTTGCAAAATCATCAATGTGCTGTCAATTCCCTCGTGGATATCAACAGGCTTCTTTTCTGCCTCATCCAGCCGCGAGAAGTTTCGTAGCGACAGGACAATTTGACGAATGCGATCGGCTCCTACCTTCATTGAAGTCAGCATTTTGGGCAAATCTTCACTAATGTAGTCCAGCTCGAACTCTTCAATTTTTTCCTGAATTTGGGCATTAGTTGGATAGGTTTGCTGGTAAAGCTGAATCAACTTTAGTAAATTTTGCGTGTAGTCGGCAGTATGGCTCAGGTTGCCATAGATAAAGTTGACTGGATTATTAATTTCGTGAGCAACACCAGCAACCAGTTGCCCCAAACCAGACATTTTCTCGGCCTGAATGAGTTGTGCTTGAGTTTGCTGTAAGGTTTTGAGTGCAACCTCAGCTTCCTCTTTTGCTTGCCTTAAAGCAGCTTCGGCTTGCTTGCGCTCAGTAATATCCAGTGCCAAAGATGCAACTCCAACAATCTTTCCAGCCTCCCCTACTAAAGGCGTATTGAACCATTCGCAAATAATGATTTTGCCGTTTTTTGTAAAATTGTCATTGACGCTGTAGATTCCTTGGCTCTGAATCAACAACTCGTTCATAACTTGATCGACCACCTTTCGAGCAGATGCAGGCACAATTAATTCTGCGGGATGGTGTCCGATCGCCTCTGTAGCCGTGTAACCAAAAATCTGCTCTGCCGCTGGATTCCAAGCAGTGACTTTAAAGTTTAAATCCCATTCCACAACTGCCAGTGAAGTTTTGCGGAATATAAAAGATAGCCGCTGTTCCGACGCTTTGAGTTCTTCTTCTACCTGTTTCCGTTCAGTAATGTCAATCCCTGTTTTGATGATGTACTCAATTTCACCTTCATTATCCAGTAAAGCAGTATCTGACCAGGCAATCCGTCTGAGTTGTTGATCTTTGCTCACCCAACTGCCTTCATACTGCTGGGGAAAATTACCAGATTGTAAAGACTCAAAAGTAGTTTTGGCTTGTCGAGCTAAGTCTGAGTTCGGGAACAATTCCCAAATGTAGCGCCCTTTCACTTCACTAAACGAGTAATGAGTCATTTGTTCGCAAGCTCGGTTAAAGCGAACGATTTGTCCCTGCGGGTCGAGCACAACTACCAGCGCACCTGCAATTTCAAGAATTGCTGAAACAAAATTGCGTTCCACTTCAACTGCTTTAATCAGTTCCTCTAACTGGGTTGCCATATTGTTAAAGGCGATCGCCAATGTCCCCAATTCGTTTTGGCTATCACTGTTGACCCGCGTCTCTAATTCCCCCGCACTGAGTTGAGTAGCTGCCGTGGTTAAGCGCTGGAGCGGCACCACAATTTGCCGAATAAATAGATACCCAATGCCAACAGCGACGATCGTGACCAGCGTCAATGAGCCTCCCATAACTGAGAGCATTTGGTAAACTGGAGCATACGCCTCAGCCGTTGGCAGTTCTACCACCACATTCCAATTCACGCTCCGAACTAAGGCACTGGCTCCCAATACTTCTACCTGGTTTAGACCTTGATAAACGTTAAGGTGTTTAGTATCTTCGGAGGCTTTCAAAAATTGAAATAAGGATCGCTTAGAAAGATCTTGAATTTGAAACTTTTCTGGGTTACTACCCTTTTGAGCAATGAGAAAATTACGCTCATCAACTACATAGACATAACCCGTTTTGCCCACCTGCGTTTGGGAAACAATAAACCAGAGAAAGTTGAGATTTACCTGCGCTAATAGCACCCCATCCACCTCATCTCGCTCATTCCGAATCGGAACCGCCAGAATGGTGGTTGGTTGGTGAGTTTTAGGATTAATTTCTACAGGACTGACATAATCTTCCTGTTGTTTGAAGGCACGAATAAACAGTGGCGAAGTGGCGGGATTTTCTAACTTGAGCGGTTCGTAGGGTGAAACTGACGCGACAACTTGTCCCTTCCGGTTCAAAATGGCAACGGCTTCATAAGCATCATTATGACGAGTCAACCCTTCCAACAGGCTCTGCTGCGCTTGAGGTTGAAATTTTGTGAGTCCTTTGACCCTAGCTAAATAGCTCAGTTTTCGTTTCAAGTCATCTAGATAATTATCAATCTGCCCTGCTGCTGTCTGACTGCGCTCTTGTTGGAGCGATCGCGATTGCTGGATCTGCGCCTGAAAGCTGAGGTAGATCAGCAAGCCACCTGTGGGCAGTAAGCTCAGGAGAACCAAAAATATCAAACCATAGCGGAGCTGATTTGCAATAGAAAAGAAGCGTTGCCAAGGATGAGAACGGGAGCTTCTGGCAATCGGCAGAACGCGCTCGTTGCGTTGATTTTGCATCGGACTTAAGGATCAATATTGGTAAATCAATTAATGCGCGCACTAAGGAGACACATCAATTTTGCCAGTCGTCACAGCTTCTCGGATGGTCTTGAAAGTGTCCTCTTCCTGAGACGTGAGACTACCACGGAAAGGGGCAAAGTCGTAGATCTTTTCCTTGAGCCCAAACTTGTAAAGTTTTCCTTCCCAGCGACCTTGCTGGGTTAACACTGCCACATTTAGCACCAGATTGGGAATGTCCTGCAGAACGCTAGTTAGGACTTTGCCGGGAGCCACTTCGTACTGATCCTTTGTCCTACCAATCACCAAGACTCCTGGCTTTTGCGAAACGGCTTTTAGCGCGGCTAACCCTGCCTCACCCGCGTTGAAGGTCAAAACATCTACTCCAGAGGCAACCATATCCGTTGCAATTTTGGTGGCTTTTTCGGTATCAACCCAAGAATCGAGAAAAGCAGTCGAGGCTTGAACAGAGGGATTCGTTGCCTTGACTCCCCGCCTAAACAAGGCTTCTTCTTCTTGGTAAACCGGATAAGGTTCACCCACAATATAGCCAACTTTATTGGTTTTGGTCTTTATCGCAGCCAAAGCGCCTGTGAGGTACCCCACCTCACCCGATCGAAAGGCAACAGCCCCCAAATTTCTGTTATTCCCTGGATGCGTTGTAATCAGGGCAAATTTCGTTCGCGGAAATTCTTTAGCGACCTTTTCGGCAGTTGTGGAATAGGCACCACTGGCTGCAATTACCACGTCATAGCCTGACTGGGCATATTTGCGAATGGTAGGTTCACTATTTTCACCGTCAATACTGTCAGTAATGTCTACCTCAGCATTAAATTTATTTTTGATTAGATTCAATCCTTCAAAGCAAGCTTGATCCCAACTTTGGTTGTCTTTGGCGCCTGTGGTGAGCATTGCCACTCTAAAGCTGCTAGAGGTGCTGGCTTCCGGGGAAGAGTTTACGTTCGGAGTCGATCGGCTGCAACTGATCGCAAAAAATAGAGCTAGGGCCGCCAGAGTCATTTGTTTCAAGAAAGATTGAATTCGCATAAGAGCTTTTCGCAGCCAGGTTACTTTTTCTACCCCGAACAAATTTTTGAAGGGTATCTCAACAATCTTCACCACTCTTACTCTCGCTCGCATTTAATGACTCTGACAGATTCAGCGTAACACTGATTTCAGCTCAAAAACAAGTAAGGACACGGCACTGCCGTGTCCTTACAACTCTAACCTGCAATTAACCGAATTCGCGATTACTTAACAAACAGCATTTCTTGATAAGTAGGCAGAGGCCACAAATCATCAGCCACTTCACCTTCCAGAGCATCCGCATACTTGCGAACCTCATCCATCAAAGGACGAATTGTTTGCGAAGCATACTGCATATGGTCTTCTGTCGAAGCAAAATCGTGCTTGCTCAAAGCATCACTCAATTTGCTGGCAGTATCCATCATGGACTTAACCAGCACCGCTACTTTTTCGGCACTTTCCTTTTCCATTTCAATCCCAATCTCTTTCAACTTAGAAATCGTGCCGGAAAGTTCAGCTAAATACCTCACCGCTGCGGGGTAAATAATGGTTTTTGCCATGCTTATTACCAGTTTTGCTTCGACTTCAATTGCCAGCAAATACTGCTCTGCATAAACATCGTAACGGCTTTCCAATTCAACGGGAGTCAGAACACCTGTCTTTTCAAACAAGTCTTCAATGTATCCTTCCTTCAACACGGGCAAAGCATCGGCCGTAGTCCGCAAGTTAGCTAAACCCCGTTCCTCAACGGCCATTTTGTGCCATTCTTCCGAATAGCCGTTGCCGCCAAATACAACCGCACCGTGCTCGTCCATCACTTCTTTGAGAAGTGTTTGGATGGCAGCATTCAGTTCAGTTCCCTTAGCCAAATCGCTTTCTAATTTGTTAGCAATCCAGTCCAAAGAATCTGCAAGAATTGTATTCATCGCCACCAGCGGCCCGGAAACAGACTGACCGGAACCTACTGCACGGAATTCAAATCGGTTTCCAGTAAAGGCAAAGGGCGAAGTCCGGTTTCTGTCTCCAGCATCCTTCATGAAAGTAGGCAGTGTTTCTACGCCTAAGTTCATAATTCCCCGACATTTAGAGTCCTTAACTTCTCCCCGGCTAATTTGCCCGAAGATCTCTTCTAACTGCGAACCCAAATAGACAGAGATAATTGCTGGTGGAGCCTCATTTGCACCCAATCGGTGGTCGTTGCTAGCAGTCGCAACTACCGCGCGCAACAGGGGGCCGTATTTGTGAACTCCGCGAATCACAGCGCCGCAGAAAACTAGAAATTGTATGTTCGAGTGCGGTGTATCGCCTGGGTCTAATAAGTTTCCTTGGGTGGCATTGCCGACCGACCAGTTGACGTGTTTGCCAGAACCGTTAATGCCGGCGAAAGGCTTCTCGTGCAGCAAACACATAAAACCGTGTTTCTTCGCTGTGTTGCGGAGAATTGTCATGGTTAATTGTTGGTGGTCGCTGGCGACGTTTGCAGCTTCAAAAACAGGTGCAATTTCAAATTGACCGGGAGCTACTTCGTTGTGGCGGGTTTTGGCAGGAATTCCCAGCCGGTACATTCTTTCTTCTACTTCCTGCATGAAGACTTGAACGCGCTCTGGTATCGCTCCAAAATAGTGGTCGTCAAATTGCTGACCTTTCGCAGGAGGTTTGCCAAACAGGGTGCGACCTGCTAGCAGTAAATCTGGGCGGCTGTTGGTGAAATTGGCATCTACCAGGAAGTATTCTTGTTCGGAACCGCAACTGGAATTTACCGGAGCAATTTCGGTATTTCCTAATAGCTTTAACACTCGGGTTGCTGCTTTGTTCATTGCGGCAATGGAACGCAAAAGCGGCGTTTTCTTGTCTAAGGCTTCACCTGTCCAGGAGATGAAGACAGTGGGAATGCACAATGTCATGCCGTTGTCTGTTTCCATGACATAAGCAGGGCTGGTGACATCCCAGGCTGTGTATCCGCGAGCGGCGGCGGTGGAACGGATGCCGCCGTTGGGGAATGAGGAGCCATCGGGTTCGCCTTGTACGAGAACTTTGCCTGCAAATTCTGAGATGACGGAGCCATCGCCTTGCACTGAGATGAAAGCATCGTGCTTTTCGGCGGTGCTGTTGGTTAGCGGGTAAAATACGTGGGCGTAATACAGGGCTCCTTTGGAAATAGCCCAATCTTTCATTGCTGCTGCAACTACATCAGCTACGGAATCATCGAGTTTTTGTCCGGTTTGAACGGTGTTTTTTACTGATTTGAAAATGCTTTTGGGCAGACTTTCTTGCATCTTGCTCAGACTAAAAACGTCTGTTGCCCACATATCTTCTAACCGCTTGGGAGGCTGGGCAGGCATCTGTTTGCGGTTGACGATTTGAGAAATTGCTTGAACGCGCGATTGGTTTCCACTCATGGTTATTTTTATTGGGATTGCAGGACGAGTCGTTGATAAAAAATAGATGTTAGCAAAAGTTTAACGATTGACGAATATGTTGGATTTACCCAAGATTTTTTGTCAAGGCTAACTTTTGGGAGAATGCCTTTTTTGGCAGGCTCTAAAAGATTGGAGGAGCGAGGCTCAATCACTTCGCCGTCCATCAGGCGTGACAATCCAGTGTGAGATGCGGTTGGATTTCGATTATTAGCAGCAATAAAATAGATGACAAGAGTCTGTACTAACTTGAGTCAACATGATAGATGTCTGCGCTGCACAGATTTAGTAACTAATCTTCACCCTGGTCAGCTCAAAAATTTTGTGCGAATCAATTCCGATGAATTCAGGTCAAAACTACTTATGGTTTTTAACGGTTCGACGATCGATAAATCGCAGTCCAGCAAACAACGCACTCGTTTAGGGGTTTTGGAGAATTATGGAGAGTACACAATCTACACTTGGAGAGTTTAAACAATCATTAACCAAATAAATGTATCCTAGGCTACAGAAGTTTAGGTTTTTTTCAGAAAGGTCGATCGCACCGATCGCACACAACCGCAGGATTTCAGTGTAACAGGACGCTGGGCGCTGAAACTGCGGGGCGATCGTACATTTACAGGACTTATCGAGGGATACTATATATACTGTGCCAAGAAAAGGATCTCACTTTGGCGTTGCTGAATTCGGGTATGAAATTTGTAGGGGCAATTCCCCCGTGGTTGCCGCACCGCTGACGGGGTAAGCTTTTATTTAGCACCGCCACAAAACTTTCCCAGCGCAGTAATGGGGATTTCTAGGGATATAAAATGAAGAGAGTTAGAGCCATATTTCAGGCAGTTTGAGATGCCTTTATTTAAGTATAAATGAGTATTTAAACTTTTATTTAATTGGTTGGTAATCGGAAGACTTCAGAGAATGAGCCAAAAAGCGTTCTGTGTAGTACAAAGCAAGTTGATTGCTCGGGCCATTAAAAACTGCATCAAAGGCGTGTTCAGCCCACGGAATTTCGAGCAAAATAGCCCGATCGCCGGTGGCTCGCAATCGTTCGTATAGCGATCGACCAAACTTGGGCTGAACGATATGGTCGCGACCTGCATAAACCAGTAGAGAAGGGGGAAGATTCGGTTTAATATAATTGATGGGAGAAGCCCGACGGTAAAGCTCGTTGAGTTCGTCTGGGGTTCCTCCCAAAAAGGCACGCAAGACGGCTCGAACATTTATGGCATCAGGAAAAGGTGGGTCATTGTATCCCCGGAGCAGGTCATTTGGCCCGTAATAGTTGACCACTGCTCGAACTGGAAGCACACTGGAATCATAAGCAGTTAGCATTGCTAAATGGGCACCTGCAGACCTTCCCATCAGAGCAATTCGATCGAGATCGATTTCCCAATCACCAGCATGAGTTTTGATATAGGAAAGAGCGGCTTGTACGTCGTCAAGCTGAGCAGGAAATCGATACTTGGGAGCGTGGCGGTAATCAATTGCAACCACACAATAGCCTTGAGCGGCCATATAACGGCTGAATTCCTCATTGGAATCGGGATTGCCTCTCTGCCAAGCTCCCCCGTAGAGCGTGATAATCGCCGGATATTTGCCAATTTGCATCGGCCGATAAAGGTTTAGTTGCAGTGAAACTCCGTCAGGGTTGGCAAATCCAATAGCCCGATCGATCCTAACCTCTCTGAGGGGAATTCCTCGGAACGCATCTGCAAGGATAAACGGTTGAGGGCGTAGCTGCGCGCGTAAAGCTTGAGGAACGGCTGCTAAATAGTTTTCCCCTAGAACAGCTTGCATTTGCGTAGCTATCGCTGCATTGGCTGCTGGGAACTGAATCAGGGGTAGCAGGCCAAGGATTAGGGCGAACAGGTTACAAATTGACAAAATAATGTAGACTTTGCCTTGATGCCGTCTGAGCAGGTTCAGCAGAAGGGCGATCGTATTGATACCGACCAACCAAGGACTGATTTCTGGTGCTCCCACCGCCAAAGGGTACAGAAACATCGTGGGTGCTGGTACGATGACCCAGAGACTGAGAAATAGTGCGATCGTACTCAGGAACCAAGAAATAAATGGCGAGACTAAGAATGCTGCCAATAAAGGTAACTTTTTGCGGTTCTTCTTGTGGATCATCGGATTTTCGCAGCCTAATTTTTAATCAGTTTAAATTAATCTGGCGGTTTTTATTGGTAAGTCGATCGCCTCTGGCATTTTACCAAACCAGCAGCTTCATTGACTCCGACATCCTGCGTCGATCGAAAATGCTTTGCATCGTTGGGTGGCTTTACAAGTTAACCCAAAGCAGGGGAACTGGATCGCTTCTGAAACAACATAATCCCGATAATTCATAATTACTATTTTTTTGGGCCTCCGCAAACACCTCTTCTGTGATTGCACGAAAATTTACTCCCGCTAATTTGGTCAGTTGAGTTTTTTCTTTATAGTTTCGATAAAAATCTGTAGGGGTGATATGAATGACAACACCATTACAGGCAAATTCCCAGTGGTTGTTGTATGACCGATGTTGCCGGGCCATTGTTCGCTGCGCTCTACTACCTGGACGAAAAGTTTCTCCAGCAAATAAATTGAATTTACTATATCTATGACGCTTAAATTTTAGGCTTGTATTTGTGTTTTGGTTTTGTTTTATGTAGTCTTTTATCTTAGCTGCTGTTCCCTGAGAAGACAAATTTTGCCAATCATATTTGAGATGGACTTTGAGGAGCGTGTCAGGAGCTTTAGGTTCCATACCGAAAATAATTAGCCGTCTTGAAAACTTTTTTAGAAAATCTCTTAACACAATTTCTGATGGGATGACAGCAGGTGTTTCAACCTCTGTATTGTTCAGCAAAGGCTGGAATCTTTTAATTAAGCCTTTTTCTGCTTCACCCAAATTTTCTTCATTCCATGCTTGCCAAGCCAGTCTAACAGGAAACTCTTGGTCAATTTCTTCTAACTTATGGAGGCGGTGATGATTTCTCCATCTTGCCACCAAATTCTTAGCTTTCCCTATATAAAGAACTCTATTATTTGCATCTATCGCAAAATATATAGCTGCACATTCAGGTAACTGCTTGCGTTCAGATAAAGGAATTGAGGGTAACTGCCAAGGATTAAGCATACTGGACCTTTGATGATTCTTAGCTAAGCACTAATTATAAATTAACAATAAACTATTGCCAATATTTTTTGTGTCGAGTGCTACTCGTTTTCCTTTGTAAGGAACCTTCTCGGTGCTTGCTTTATAGATTTTTGAAATTTAGGGAAACCTCAAATCGGGACGCAATTAAATTGTAGACCAAGTGTATTTCTGAGGTAAAATCGAGTCTAATCCTTTAATTGCTGAGGCATAGTCTCATGGTTATTCCCAAACTCAGTGAAACAACGATCAAGCTTCACACCTCTGCCCAATCTCTCAAGCGGGGTGAAGCTTACTATTTAGCTGGCAATGTTACTAGGGCAGTCCGGCGTGGCAATATGGTGCAAGCAGTAGTGGAGGGTTCCGAAGTAGAACCCTACCGTGTTACCCTGCCCTTTGATGATGCTGGATTAGCATCTACATTATTCTGCACTTGTCCTTATGAGAACGGTGGATGGTGTAAACACATTGTTGCGACGTTGTTATTGTGTCTGCGGCAACCAGAAATAATTGAGCAGGGCCAGACACTCGAACAATTGCTCGATCGCCTCAACGATGTACAAACCCAGCAATTAATACAGCATTTAGTACAAAAAGAACCATCACTCATTGATGCGATCGAACAATACATTAACTTAAGTGCTATTCCTGCACCTTCAAACCAACCTACCAAAGCACCGCGCCACACCTCCATCGATCCTGCTCCCTTTCGACACCAAGTACGACGAATTTTGCGAGAGGGTGTTCGTTATTTCGAGGATGGATGGGAGGAAGAAGACCCGATTACAGAAGAACTTTTAGATGTAATTCAGCGAGCCCAGGAATTCAGCGCACAGGGGGATGGCAACAACGCCTTAGTAATTTTAGAAGCCATAACCACAGCCTGCGTTGAAGATTGGAATGATGTAGAAGAGTTTGGCGCTGAAAATTATGAGATAGCTAACGCTTTGAATGAAGCTTGGACAGAAGCAATTTTGACGGCTCAACTAACTGCTGAAGAAGAGATTGATCTCCAGGTGATGTTAGAAGCTTGGCAAGATGAATGGGATTGTGATTTCAGTATGAGCTTGGAAGCTTTACGCCAAGGTTGGGATGACCCCCTACTCCAACAGGTACTTGAAGGCAATATTACTGGGCAAGGAGTTTGGGCTGGTGACGCACCAGACTGTGCTCACGACTTAACATTGATTCGCTTGCAAATCCTCGATCGCCAGGAACGCGATCAAGAATACTTATACTTAGCCCAAGCAGAAGGTTGTACTCAACAATACTTGACGATGTTAACTCGTTTGGGGAGAGTAGAAGAAGCAGTGGAAGCTGCGGCTACTGAGATGCAATCAGCGGAAGATGCTTTTGCTCTTGTTCAAACTTTAAAGCAACAGGGAGCCTTAGAACAAGCTCTGAAAATTTGTCAAGCTGGGTTAAATTTGTCAGGTCGTTGCCATTACCAACTGGCAATCTCGATGAGTGAGCTGGCTGTTGAGTTGGACGAAGACGAAGTGGCGTTAAATGCTAGAATCCAGATATTTAAAATCAAACCGTCTTTTAGCGATTATAGTTTAGTGAAGGAGTTAGCAAGAGATAGTTGGTCAACTTTGAAAGCAGATTTGTTAGCAACTCTGAAAACTAATGAAAGTTGGAATTTTACTGACGCGAAGGTTGATATTTTTCTGGATGAGGGAATGATTGAAGATGCGATCGCCCTTGCTGATGGCTTGAGTTATTACCAATCAGCACTGATTCACCGAGTAATGGGGGCTGCTATCAGCCACAGCCCCGATTGGGTAATCGCCAATGCTTGTCGGCGTGCTGCATCGATTATGGATCAAGGGAAATCAAGCGAGTACAATCTTGCGATTAAGTGGTTGGAAAAAGCCCGCGCTGCCTATTTACACACAGGGCAAAATCTTCAGTGGTCTGCTTATCGTTCTCAACTGATGCAACTACACAGTCGGAAGCGGAAGTTGATGGAAATGCTCAAAAGTCCCGCTTTAGATTGAGCCTTAAGTTTACGGTAAACCCAAGTGAAAGCGACCAAACCCAGGATCGAATAAACCTTACTTAATTTTTGCTTTCATGGCCCTAGATTCCACTGTGAATCCTGGAATATCTTGCAGTTCTGTTTCGCTCAAACTGTACTGTTCGCAAACCAAACTCAAACGAGTTCCGGTACTTTTAACGGCGTTGACAGAGTGAGTCAAATCTCCTTGAAAATAGATCAGCGAGTTGGCTTGCGGCTTAATCTGCCCGACTTGCTGTTTGTTGCGCCGCAGTATCAACTCTCCCCCTTGCAAATTCGGCGGCACTTGCACGTATAAAACGCTGACGGCTGCGGGAGGTTCAACTGTTTTGCAGTACGATCGCAAAGATCGATCGATATGCGGATCGACGCGGGAACCTTCACCCAGCAACAAAGGGTTGAGGTAAAAAGCATTGCATTCAGGCTGTAATGCTTGGTCTAGATAGGGTTTGAACAAAGGGAACCGCCGTTCTACTTCGGCGATTTCCGAACGTTGAAACACCACGGAAAACCCTTTTGTGCCAATGAAATCGCGATTGAGGTTGTTGATTGCTAGATAAGGGGAGGCTAGAATTGCTCCTCGCAAGTCGTTGAGGTAGTCGATCGAGAAAGCGTTAGGATGTTGGCTATAGTATTTCAAGGCACTCAAAAATCATCAAAGTTTAAGGAAACAGCAGATAGAAATGCAGCAATCGCTCAGAGTTGGGATTGCTTCGTTTTTGGCGGAGGACATAATAATGTTGATTTAAGTCTGCGTACTTAAGTCAAAGGTTTTTCTGGCGTTGCTGATTCACGGTATGAATTACCTTTTACGCTTGAAGTTACAAAACTCACCCTCAAGCGGGCTTATAGCAATTGCGGAATCTTGAATTCATACCTCTATTCAGCAACGCCGTTTTTCTTAACTGCGGGCGATCGCCCGGAAGTGTCGCAACCGACTAACAACTGCCAAATATTACTCTACAGGCGATCAACTTTCGCCACTCGTCGTTGTGATTCGATTATATTTGCAATTCCATTATACATGATGCCGCTCAGCAGGCGATCACCCATTTATTTTAACTTGTGGAATTGCAGGGGCGAGCCTAATTTCGGCGATCGCATCCGGCCACTGTTTGCTCACCGATTTCTTGAGCTTGCTAGCTGGAAAACAGATGCGTGTTGGTGGTGTGTCCGAAACATCTTGCTAAAAAAAGCAATGCGTGCATTAGGTCAAAATGCAGGGAGGGCGATCGGCAATATCTAACGGGCGATAGAACGTTAATAAAGTTTACAAATAGAGGGTGGTCTAAAAAATACCAGCAGTCACAACAGTTACTAAGTAATTATTTCAGATTAAATTAATATTTCACGGGTGGAGAACAGCAAAAGTGCCAGCTATAATTAACCAGAGTAAGTAAAAAAACAACAACTCGCTGAAACCATAGGCCAACAACATTGTACGAAAAAATGGTTGGAGAACCAGCCATTAAAGAGATAGTGGATGATTTTTACCGCGATGTTTTGGCTGACGAGATACAGCACTTTGCTTAATGATTAGGTAAAAGAGTAGAGTGCAATGTTATTTTGCTCATTGCTGTTAATGTACCTCTTAGTCAGGCAAAGTGCTGTATCACGGTGTAATTCGAGCAAATCGCCAACAATACTCTGGAGTAAAGTATGAATCACCATCAAATTTCAGAAACCTTAGATCCATACATTCAGTTATTAGCACAAACCTCCACAGCCCGCAATGCACTACTCACTCACTCAATTTATCAGCAAGTCAATGACTTGAAATCTCTACAAGTGTTTATGAAATCTCATGTTTTTGCTGTCTGGGATTTTATGACACTTCTCAAAACGCTGCAACGTCGATTGACTTGTATCGAATTACCTTGGGTTCCTCCAATAGATATCCATTCGGCGCGATTAGTTAATGAAATAGTTTTGGCAGAAGAAACAGATGAAATTTCTCCAGGTTATTACTCAAGTCACTTTCATCTCTACCTAGCGGCGATGGAAGAAGTTGGTGCAGATAGCAAACCAATTCGGAGTTTTATTGCTGCAATTCAACAAGGTTTTTCTGCTAATGAAGCTCTGGCAAATCTGCCTATCTCCGAAGCCACTAAAACTTTTGTAATGACCACATTAAAAGCAGCAAGCGGATTGAATCACGAAGTGGTCGCAGTTTTTCTATTAGGTAGAGAGGATGTGATTCCCAAGATGTTTCAACAAATCCTTACCCAACTAGAAGATGCTCAAGGTATTGCCTGCAATTCGTTTCGTCTTTATCTGGAACGACACACCCATCTTGATGAAGAGCAACACGCACCAATGGGACAGAAACTATTAAGAAACATTTGTGACAATGACTCTCTAAAATGGATGCAAGCTCTAACTGCTGCTAACAATGCTCTGCAAGCACGCCATTGTTTGTGGGATGGCATTACTCAGTCGATTCAACAATAGTTGAATCGGAAATGAGCGCGTTAGCCCTTCCTTTTAAATTGAAAGAGCGATCGCATCTAGCCTCATCTAGCAATCCCAGGCAATCTTACAGCACTTGGCTTAACGATTAGGTACCATAGTAGAGGTGGCAAGAGGGAGAAAAAATGAAACCCTACTCCCTAGATATGCGTCAAAAGATTATTAAGACCTACGAAGCCGGTAATACTTCTATTCGTCGGCAAGTGGCAGCAAGATTTCAAGTCAGCACAAGTACGGTACAGAAACTACTCAAACGAAAAAGAGAGACAGGAAAATTCTTCCCTGGTCAGGCAAAAGGGGGTAAACCGAGTCAACTATTTGGTCAGGAACAGGGGTACAAAATTTACGACTTGTGCAAGGATTGCTATAGTAGCGGATTTAAGTTATTTCTGACATCTCGCACCCTTATCAAGAACAGGCAATATGCCTGTTCCACAAGAAAATTTAGTCTTTGTGGAACAGGCATATTGCCTGTTCCTAAAGCCTGATTTAAAATGAAAAATGGTGCAAAGCGTCAGTTATTTTCCACTTAATTTATGGATAGCTGTTTCATTTTTTATAGTAGCTTATTCGGCTAGCCACGGTATTGCTGAAGTATATTTTAGCGCCTTTGTTAATTTACTTGAAAGGCTGACAAGTTGTATTCCTCCTTTAGCTAGATGACGGCAGTCAAGTGCGGCTTGCACGATCGGTTTACTAATTGCAAATTACCAATTACTAATTACCCAATCGTATATGCCGCAATACTTCGGAAAACTCCAAATTACTGAACAGCCTTGGTCAACAATAGGCGCGGTAGAGTCCATAAATAAAACCGATCGCACAATTCACTTTAATTGCGGCGAAACTTCCCTAAACATCAGCATCCTCGCACCGAATTTAATCCGAGTGCGAATGTCCCCGACAGGTGAATTTAACAGCCGATCGCACTCAATAACTGTCCCTGACGAAGAGTGGGAAATTATACCATTTGAAGTGCGAGAAACAGACGAAAAAATAGAAATTGAAACAGCACAAATAACGATTTCAGTCAAGCGCGATCGCACTTCCATGGAATGCTTTGACAAATCGGGAAAACCATTTGCTAGCGACTGCGATCGCAGTATGGGATGGCGCACCGGCGCAACCGCAGGCTGGAAACGCATCGAAGCAGACGAACACTTCTACGGTTTCGGACAACGCACCGGCTTTCTCGACAAACTCTCCGAAGTCAAGACAAACTGGACAATAGACGCGCTTGACTACAATTCCCTCAGCGATGAAATGTACCAGGCGATCCCATTTTACATCGCCCTGAATCCCGATCGCGCTTACGGCATCTTTTTCAACACGACATTTTGGAGTCAATTCGACATCGGCGCCCAACAACCGGGAGTTTTGCGGATGGAAACCAGAGGCCCGGAACTCGATTACTACATCATTTACGGCCCGGAACCCGCCCAAATTCTCGCCACCTACACGCAGTTAACCGGCCGGATGCCGCTTCCGCCAAAATGGGCGCTGGGATACCACCAATGCCGCTGGAGCTACGACTCCGAGGACGTTGTGCGGGAGTTGGCGAAGGAATTTCGCGATCGGGCGATTCCCTGCGATGTCATCCACCTCGACATCGACTATATGGACGGCTACCGCATTTTTACCTGGAGCCCGAAGCGTTTCCCCGATCCCGCGAAACTGATCGCAGACTTGACAGCAGCCGGTTTTAAGGTTGTCACGATTGTCGATCCCGGTGTCAAGTACGAACCGGAAGGGGATTATGAAGTATTCGATCAGGGTGTAGAAAATGACTATTTCGTCCGCACCGCAGAGGGAAGGCTATTTCACGGTTACGTTTGGCCCGAAAAAGCGGTGTTTCCCGATTTCCTGCGGCCAGAGGTGCGCGAGTGGTGGGGCGAATTGCACAAAAACCTTACAGATATGGGCGTTGCGGGGATTTGGAACGACATGAACGAACCTTCGATCGCAGAACGGCCTTTTGGCGACGGCCACCAACACATCTGGTTTCCGCTGGATGCACCGCAAGGCCCGGAATCCGAGGGCGCCACCCACGCCGAAACGCACAATTTGTATGGTTTAATGATGGCGAAAGCTTGTGCACAGGGGTTGCAAAAAGTGCGATCGAACGAGCGATCTTTTGTGCTGACGCGATCGGGTTTTGCGGGCGTTCAGCGTTACTCGTCGGTATGGATGGGTGACAATCAATCGCTGTGGGATCATTTAGAAATGTCGATGCCGATGCTTTGCAATATGGGGCTTTCCGGCGTGGCGTTTGTCGGTTGCGACATCGGCGGTTTTGCGGAGAATGCAACCGCCGAAATGTTCGCGCGGTGGATGCAGGTGGGAATGCTGTATCCCTTGATGCGCGGTCATTCGGCGATAAGTACGGCCCAGCACGAACCGTGGGTTTTTGGCGATCGCACTGAGAAGATTTGCCGCGAATACATGAATTTGCGCTATCAGTTGTTGCCTTACATTTACACCTTGTTTTGGGAAGCAGCGACGACGGGAACACCGATTTTGCGACCGCTACTATATCACTTTCCGCGCGATCGGGCAACTTATCATCTTTACGATCAAGTATTACTCGGCCCGTCGCTGATGGCTGCACCTGTTTACCGGCCGGGAGTTGAGCATCGCGCCGTGTATTTGCCGGAGGGTACTTGGTACGATTGGTGGACGGGCGAATGCTATCAGGGCCCGATGCACATTTTAGCTTATGCACCTTTGGAGAGAATGCCGCTTTACGTGCGGGGTGGGGGCATAATTGCGATCGCACCTGTGAGGCAATTTGTCAGCGAAGAACCGCTTGAGTCATTAAAAATGCGAATTTGGCCCGGAAGCGGTGAATGGACGCTTTATGAGGACGATGGACACAGTTTTGAACATGAAAAAGGTGTCTGGGCAACGACTAATTACAAGGTGTATTTGGAAGGGGACAAAATTATCGTTGAAATTGCCGCGCGCGAGGGTCAATTTTTGATTTCTGAACGCGAAGTTATTGTGGAAGTTGTTGGCGTTGGCGAACAGCGATTTACAGATGACGGTACGGTGCGGCGTTTGACATTTGGATAACTTTGGCATAAAGCGGTTTATGCTATGGTGGCATTCATTCAGGGCGATCGCTCGATCTGGTAGAGTTTGAGATGGAAAGGGCGATCGTATCATGGAAAATAGGTGAGTCTCTGATTCCGGTGTGGTGCGATCGAATTCATCAGCAATGGGCGGGTAGGTTGAATGGGTAGGTGTGCTCTCCAAGAGTGTGCTTCCCGCAGGGTGCACCTAGATACAGAGATTAATATCATCAGCTTTTTCAGCTTGATGGTGAAAAATGTTCGTTATGTTAGAGATTTAGCGGTGGTGGGTTACGGCACGGCAAGTTAATTATTTGTTTTGATGCTATCCGTTATTGCCCGTGCCTAACCACCCCAGTTAGATGAGATTTTATGAGCACCACATTTACGGGAGAACCCTATCACCTAGCTAATTTGTTGCTTGTGGCTGGCAAAAAATCCGAAAGTTAATGATTGGGAGAGAAATAGAATGTCTACAAGAATTGAAGAAGTTAAGAAGCAGTTATCTAGTGAAAGTGAGCAAGAAAGACTTGCTGCTTTATCAGAGACTCTCAATTATGGTCAACAAGGTTTAGAACTATTGATTGAACAGTCTATCAAAGATCAATCAGACAGAGTTAAACAATTTGCCTACAGAGTTTTTCGTGGTGATAATTGTTGGTTGAGGGAAAATACACCAGAAAACTTAATTATTTGCCCAACAGATATTATTACTTGTCTAGCAATAAGTGCAGATAATACTATTTTAGTAGGAGGGAGTTGGAACAAGATTTGGGTATGGAATTTGCAAACGGGGGAAATAATTCATAGTATTGAAGGACATTCGCACTGGGTTTTGTCTGTGGCTATTAGTCCTAATGGAAATAAATTAGTTAGCGGAGGTGCAGATAAAAATATTAAGGTATGGAATTTAACAAGTGGGAAGCTTATTCATACATTAATTGATCTAAGTTGGTATTCTAATTGGATTACTGCTGTTGCTATCACTCCTGATGGAAAAACCATTGTGAGCGGTAGCAGCACCAAAACCATCAAAATATGGGACTTAAATACGGGGAATTTAAAGGAAACTCTACAAGATCCAAAGGAACTATCTTCCGTTTTGAGCTTATGTATTAGCCATGATGGAAAAGTGATCGCTTGTGGAAGCACTAATAATAAAATCACCTTATGGAATTTAGATAGCGGTCAATTCATACGCAGTATTGAAGGACATTCAGCTTGGATTCAATCTTTAAGTATTACTTCAGACAACACAACCTTAATTAGTGGAAGTCGTGATGGTGTTGTTAAATTTTGGCAATCAAAATCTGAAAAAGAGTCTTCAAATCAATCAGGTTCAGTTTTGGGGAAAGGTTTAGTAGATGTAGCAGCTACTGTAGCGGGATTTTCATTAGGAGGGCCTATAGCTGTAGGGGCTTGGGTTTTAGGTAGAATTATTGTTGCCGCAGCAGATAATAAAGATGTTCCTGTACTACCTCTTCAAACTCTTCAAAATTTAGAATGTACCAACACTTACCCAAATAATCAATCAATTAATTCTCTAGCTTGTCATGTCAACCAAAATATACTTGTAGTAGGTTTTTCCAAAAATATTAAAATCTTTGACTTAAAAAATAATAGGATTATCTACACTGAACCAGAACAGCCTGGTTTTATTAGCTCTGTAGCAATTAATTATGACGGAAAAACTCTTGTTGTTGCAGGTAAAGATTGGGTAACATTGTTGGATACAAAAATAGGAAAACCACTCCATCCTATTAAAGGATGTTCTTATCCAAAACTAAGCAATATTGTTATTTCTGAAATTTCCCAAGCACTCTTTTGTGGTCAAGCCCAGCATTTTACTGTTAAAGGTTTAGACCAGAATAATAGAGAGATGAGCCTTAACAATACAGATGTTAAATGGGAAACTACCGGAGGGAAAATCGAACAAGGTTTATTTACAGCAGGTCAACGGGAAGGAAGATTTGAAGTTAAAGCAAAGATAGGCATTTTTGAGACTTCTGTCACAATTACTATTATTCAGCCTCCTAGAATCACTGAAATTTCTGTTACTCCTTCTAGTATTATTTTAGAGTTTGGTAAAACGCAACAATTTACAGCACAAGTTTTAGATCAACGCAGAAATCCCATGTGGGAAACTGTATTATGGGAAGTAAGCGGAGGGGGGAAAATTGACCAAAATGGCAATTTTATAGCTGGAAGCAAACAAGGTAAATTTGAAATCATAGCTTCAGTTAGTTCAATTCGTCGAGTTATTCCAATTACGATTATTGAACCTCCGAGACTAGCAGAACTAATTATTATATCTTCAATACCTCAATTAGAGTTTGGTCAGAGCTTTCAGTTTCGAGTTAAAGGAGTAGATCAGTATGGTGACAACATACAAACAGGAGCAATTACTTGGTTAGTAAATAGTGAATGTGGAACGATTGACCAAAATGGCAATTTTATAGCTGGAAGCAAGCAAGGAGATTTTGAAGTTAGAGCTTCAGTCAGTTCAATTCGTCGAGTTATCCCAATTACGATTATTGCACCTCCGAAGCTAACAGAAATAATTTTTACATCCTCAACATCTCAATTAGAGTTTGGTCAAAGCTTTCAGTTTGAAGTTCAAGGATTAGATCAGTATGGTAAAAACATACAAACGGGAAAAGTTACATGGTTAGCAATTAGTGGAAATATTGATAATCAGGGCATATTTTATGCGGGCGACCGAGAAGAAACTGTTATTATTAAAGCAAGTATAGCGACAATTAACACTTGCACAGAAGTTAAAGTTTACCAACCTTCTCGGTTAACATTCATAGAGATTTTACCTTCATCTGTTATTTTAGAGCCAGGAGAAAGCCAAATATTTAATGTGGTTGCTTTAAATCAACGACGTGAAGAAATATCTGTCAGCGATATTGAATGGAATGCAACAGGCGGCTTCATTGATCGAAGTGGCAATTTTTGTAGTGGAGAACAGCAAAAAGGTGATTGTCAAGTAACCGTCAATGTAGGACATTTAAGTGCTAACGCTGAAGTTACTGTTACTCCTGTTCTGAGAGGGCTAAAAATATCTCCTGAACAGGTAGAACTTAAACCAGAAGAAGAATTTACTTTTACTGTAACTGGATTAGATCAGGTTGGCTATCCTTTAGAAATAACGAATGTTAGATGGATCAGTACAACTGGTGGATTAATTACCGATAAAGGAGCTTTTAAAGGCAATTATAAAAAGCGCGAAGTTACTGTTACCGCCAAATTAGGAAAATTTAGCGATACAGCTAAAGTTATCCTCCTGCCTGTTTTAAGACGTTTAGAAGTTCAACCTGGTTTTGTTTATCTTAAATCAAGCGAACATCAAACATTTGTTGTTAAAGGATTCGATCAATTCGGCTGTCCCATCGCGGCCGGTGAGGTTGATTGGGAAACAACCGGAGGTAAAATTGATCGAGATGGGACATTAACTTTTACTCAGAATGAGCAAGGTTATTTTCAAGTAACTGCAACATCTCAATTAGCTCCCAAGTACACGCAAGATGTAAGAAAACTATTTTTATACACTGGGATTTCTAGCAGAATAATATCATACTTGATTTCCTATGAAATGCGGCTCCAACCGATGTTTGCTTTAGATTCAGGTTCAACAGATACCGCTGAAAAGTTAGATGATTCAATAGTTAATCAGACACAAGAATTAGATACAAGTACAGAGGAAATCGAGGAAATTCAAGAGACGGATACGATAGTAGAAGCTGACGAACCACTAGATATAGAGGTAGATCAAACAACAGATATTGATACAATTGTAGATCCAAATGTATTAGATTTTCATACAGCTTTAGAAGAGTGGTTTTGGAAAAAACTGCAAAAGCTAGTAGCTAAGGTTTTTCTGTCTATCAGCCGTTTTTGCTTGAGTGAAGCAAGTGCAGGCTTAAGCGCTTCTGCTGATGTCTTTGTTTTGGCTGTTGAATACAATCCCTATAAATATTTTAAATGTTTTAATATCATTAATGCTTATGCTGAATCTGTTACTTCTTTGGCTATTACACCAGATGGACAGAGACTTATTAGTAGTAGTTTTGGGGACGATCCTATTATAAAAATCTGGTATTTAAACACGGGAGAGTTACTAAGTAAGCTAGAAGATAATACACACTTTGTTAAGTGTGTTGCTATTAATCCAGACAGGCCAACACTTGTTAGTACAGGTTGGGATAGCACCATTGGTGCAGTTATAGATAACGACATTAGTGGGGATTTGAATAGCCTTATAGATAGCGGTATTAAACTTGTTAAGTATGTTGCTATTAATCCAGACGGGCAAACACTTGTTAGTACAGGTTGGGATAGCACTATTGGTGTAGTTATATATGATGATATTAGTTTGGATTCGGATAGCTACGACTTTGATGATAATGGTTGGGATGGGAAAATGCTATACTCTGACTATGATGATATTGGCATTAATGGAGATTTGAATAGCTTTATAGATAGCAGCATTAACATTTGGGATTTAAAGACTAATGAGTCCCGACACTCTTTATATTGTTCAAATACACTTGATTTAAACACAGGCAAATTGCAAACGATTATAAGATGGAGTATAGGATGGGTTTCCGCTTTAGCTATTACACCAGATGGTAAAACACTCGTCAGCAGCAATTATGAAACGATAAAAATCTGGGATTTAACGGCGAAGAAATATCCAGATGTTCGGCTAACTTTAAAGAGTTCTGCTGAAACAATCAAGGATTTTACACTTACACCCGATGGTCAAAGAATTGTATCGGCTGGTTGTAGAATAATAAATGACGATTATGATTTGTTTGATAACGATTCTGATTATGATTATGAGTCGTTTATTGAGATATGGGACTTAAATACTGGAGAACAACTTCACTCTATAAAAGAGTATTCTACAAGCGATAGTTGCGTTTATTGCCTTGCCATTACGCCAGATGGAAAACAAATTATCAGTGGTCATGGTGATGGAACTATTCGTATATGGGGAATACCAGAGTTGAGTCTGTAAGAATAGATCGTGAAAAGCACCTTTGTTATAATATACCGTCCGGGGATGAGTAGACCCGACACCTACCCACAAACTATGCAACCCATCCAAATTACCACATTTCAAGCTTTGCGCCGCAGCCTGGGCCTGATAATCAAAGCCGCACCAATAGAACTCCGCCATTTAATAATACTCAACATTATCAGCGGTGCGGCCCCATCTGCCGTGCTATTCTTAGATAAATTAATCATTGATGAAGTATCTCGGTTGCTGTCGCAAACCCAAACAGCACAGCCCTTTGCTTTGATGCTTTCCCGGCCAATATTGCTGTGGAGTATTGCCGGAGTCTTAAGTCTTAGGTTAGTCGGCGATGCCCTAGACACAATGAGCTCTTTTGCAGCGACATCTTTGCGCGATCGCGTTCAAGGCTTTGTCGAAGGAAAAGTCCTCGAAAAAGTCGCTAATTTCGACGATATTGCCCTGTTTGAAAACCCGGAACTATTAAATATAGTAGAACTAGCAAAAACCGGAGTATTCAAAATACAGCAACTAGCATTTACCATCAGCATGACCATCACGGGAATTTTTATATTTATTCCATCGATAGGCCTTGCTGCTGCAATAGCTTGGTGGGTGCCAGTGGTGATGTTGATTTCATCCTGTCCCTCAATTTACATCCAAAGAAAATATAGCAAAATCATCTGGAGAGTTCAAAGAAAGCAAGCTAAAATCAGCCGCGAGATGAACTTATCCGCTAGAGTATTGACGGGCGAAGAATATGCTAAAGAATTGCGTTTGTTTGGCTTGCAGGAACTTTGGCTCAAACGCTGGCAGGAGCAGTTTTTGCAATTTTTTAGCGAGATGCAGCAAATCCGAAAAAAAGGAGCAATTGTTTTACTATTGTGGTCAGTGTTTAGTAGAATCGGAGTAGCTTTGCCATTTGTTTATGTGGTAATGGGAGCTTTGGGTGGTCGCTATACTTTGGGAGATTTGGCGCTGTATTCGGGTTTGATTGTTCAGGTGGAGCAAAGTTTGCAATTACTTATAGGCAATTATGCTAATTTGTACGATATTTCCCTCGGCGTTAGTCCGATTTTTCAACTTTTGGAACTCAAGCCCGAATTGCAGTCTCCGCTTGTGGATGTAGCATCTCGCCTGCCTAGTTTACCAGAAGACGGGAAAGATTCCTGCCCCACAAAAGATAAAATTGGCATCGAGATTAAGCATCTATCTTTCTGCTATCCCGGTAGCAATAAAAGCACGGTTGAAGATATCAACTTAACGATTAATCCGGGTGAAATGCTAGTGCTTGTTGGTGAAAATGGCGCGGGTAAAACAACTCTTGGCAAACTCCTCGGTCGCCTGTACGACCCGACAAGTGGTACGATCGACTGGAACGGCAAAGATTTGCGATCGTACTCTCTAGCATACGTGCGATCGCGAATCGCCGTCGTCATGCAAGATTACGCCCGTTTCCCCTCCACAGTCCGCGAAAACGTCGGTTTCGGCGACTTGCTTTCACTCTCAGATGACACCGCAATTAACGAAGCTATTTCCGAAGCAGGAATTAGCGCAAAAGTCAATAGTCTTTCCGCAGGTTTAGAGACACCGTTGGGGAAACAATTAGAAGACGGCATAGACTTATCAGGGGGACAGTGGCAAAGAATTGCGATCGCCCGCGCCTTAATGCGGCTTTCTACAGCCGAAGTCCTAATTTTTGACGAACCAACCGCCGCCCTAGACCCCAAGACAGAACACGAAATTTACAGCATCTTCCGCCAAATAGCCGCCGGCAAAACAACCATAGTCATCAGTCACAGATTAGGCTTAGCAAAAATTGCCGATCGCATCGCCGTCATGGAAAACGGTAAGATAGCAGAAATAGGAACTCACGATGAATTGATAGCATCAAACGGAATTTACTGCTCAATGTTCACCCGTCAAGCTAGCAGCTATATTTAGTCAACAGTCAACAGTTAACTATCTCCCCGTCAGCGTATCCCCGTAAGGATCAGGCAAAGCTTGCTGCACCTCCAAAAGCGGTAAAGGATCTCCAGTCAATGGTGGGCTAATCAAATTTTTTTTTAGCCCATCCCCCTTGCGATCGCGCTCTTGCAAATGCGATAATTCCTCTTGATAAACCGCAACAATCCGCGCCAAACTCCCCGCCAAATCATCCCAATTCTCATCTCCTCCCAACTTCTCCGAAATTCCCTCAAATAACTCTCCCGCTTGCCTTTTTTGAACATAAGCTTTCAAAAGCTTTCCCGACTTTTGCAAAACGGCCTGATAAATATCCCCATCCGACCACCACAGCCCCTGTTGACTCAGCAGCCAAGTCAAAATATACTCGCGAGCGTGTTGCTCCTTCACCCAGGCCGCGAGATACTGCAAATCTTCCATAGTTACAACAGTCTCCTAAATTTTCCTTAAAATGTCCGCTTGTTTGTATCTACCGTTACCGCGATCGACATAATACCTGCCTTATCATCACCTGTCCGCGTCATTAATATCCCTTAAATCTTAAAAAAACCCTACTGATTTACCAAACAGCAATTCTGAGAATATAAAAATAAACCTAAACCTCCTAGGTCTATTGTCCAATACTTTTAGTCCACCGGAAAGCGGTACACCCCGCCTCGCTTTCCTCTCTCGCAAACCTATCATCAAGCGGGAACAACCAGCGGGTTATTAGCATGACAAAGCAAAATTTTGGTTTAATCGGTCTAGCAGTGATGGGCGAAAACCTAGCGCTCAACGTCGAAAGCAGAGGCTTCTCCGTGGCTGTATACAACCGCACAGCAGCCAAAACCGACGACTTTATGGCCCTACGCGCCCCCGGCAAGAACATTGTAGCCGCCAAGACTCTGACAGAATTCGTCGATGTCCTAGAAACCCCGCGCAGAATCTTAGTCATGGTGCAAGCTGGGAAACCCGTAGATGCAGTCATCGACCAGCTCAAACCCATGCTGTCACCGGGCGACATGATTATTGACGGCGGCAACTCGCTCTACGACGACACCGAACGCCGCACCAAAGATTTAGAATCGATGGGACTGGGATTTGTGGGCATGGGCATCAGCGGCGGCGAAGAAGGCGCGCTGAATGGTGCTAGCTTGATGCCCGGTGGCACGCACACTGCTTACGGCCTACTAGAGCCAATTCTCACCAAAATTGCGGCTCAAGTAGATGACGGCCCCTGCGTCACATTCATCGGCCCTGGTGGCGCCGGTCACTACGTGAAGATGGTTCACAACGGCATTGAGTACGGGGATATGCAGCTCATTGCTGAAGCATACGATTTGCTCAAAAACGTTGGTGGATTGGACGGCAAGCAGTTGCAGGAAGTTTTTGCCGAATGGAATACCACAGACGAACTCAACTCGTTTTTGATTGAAATTACGGCTAACATTTTCAAGTACAACGACCCGGAAACTAAGCAACCCTTAGTTGAGGTAATTATGGACGCAGCCGGTCAAAAAGGCACCGGCCGCTGGACTGTTATGAGTGCTTTAGAATTGGGCGTGAGCATTCCCACAATTATCGCTGCTGTGAATGCGAGAATCATGTCTTCTTACAAAGACGAGCGCGTTAAAGCTTCCCAAACACTGACCGGGCCTAGCGGCAAGTACGAAGGCGATACTAAAGAGTTTGTGAACAAAGTCCGGGATGCGCTTTACTGCTCGAAGATTTGCTCCTACGCGCAAGGCATGGCGCTTTTGAGCGCGGCCTCAAAGTCGTACAACTATGACTTAAGTTTGAGCGAAATTTCCCGAATTTGGAAGGGTGGCTGTATTATTCGGGCTGGCTTTTTGGACAAGATTAAAACAGCTTTCAAGGACGATCCCACGCTGCCGAATTTGCTGTTAGCGCCGGAGTTCAAACAGAGCATTCTCGATCGCCAATCAGCTTGGCGAGACGTGTTAGCTACTGCTTGCCAACTGGGGATTGCAGTGCCAGCATTTAGCGCCTCGCTGGACTATTTCGATAGCTACCGGCGCGAAAGATTGCCGCAAAACCTCACGCAAGCTCAGCGGGATTATTTCGGGGCTCACACCTACGAGCGCACCGACAAACCCCGCGGCGAATTCTTCCACTCTGAGTGGACGCAGACTGCTAAAGAGTCGCTGCAAACGGGTACTGCTGATTAATTAATTTTTGTAGGGTGCGTTTCGGCGCACCTTACAAATAGACAATGATATTACTACCAACCGCTCTTATTCCTGAACCCACACGGATACTGAACCGCCTTGACAGCGAAACTCGCCCCAACCCCACTCGTTAATAGAAACAGGTTCCTGAATATGCCCTGTTAAGTCCACAAACTTAGCATGAGGTTTTCCAACTTCCATCCACTTGGAACCCTCCGGGCCGTCACTCATAATTACTGCCATTGCCTGTGGATTTTTCCGAGTGCCCAATCTCGTCCAGCCAATGGTATTCCAATGATCGAAATAGTCATATTGAGGGCCGTAGGCGAAGTGTTTGCGAGCATGGAGAAACTTGTCAATTAGCGATCGATGAGAGGGCATAACAATCTTATACCGATTACCATCACGCCCCCAATCTTCATATTCTGCACCGTAATAATCGCCGTAGAAAATGCAGGGATAACCTTCTTTTCGCAATAAAATAATCGCATAAGCAAGAGGTTTAAACCAGGATTCTACCACAGATTCAAGTGCTTGCAGCGGTTGGGAATCGTGGTTTTCCACAAACGTTACTGCATGAGCCGGTTGCTGCTGCATCATTGTACCGTCTAAGATGCGCCGCATATCGTAGTTACCGCCCTGTTGGCTGGCGTAATGAAAGTTGTAATGCAGTGGCACATCAAAAACTGACATTTTGCCCTTAACTGAACCGACATACCAGTGCAGGATATCGATGTTTGGTGCCCAATACTCACCGACAACAAACAAATCTTTGCCGACATATCGCTCTAATTCATCCAACCATTCCGGAAAAAACCAAGACGATATGTGCTTGATGGCATCTAAACGGAAACCGTCGGCACCTGTTGTGTCGAGATACCACTTACCCCAGCGTGTAATTTCATCTCGTACCCATTGATCCTGGAAATCCAGATCGCACCCCATTAAATATGCAAAATTGCCATTTTCTAGGGCAACATAGTCATCAAAAATTTTCCCTTCTATTAAATAGACTGTACCGCGATCGTCTGGAGTGTATTCGTTGTAGTCTACTGCGTCAAAATGCCACCAGTGCCATTCAAATTGGGAATATTTACCTTTGCGTCCGGGAAAGTTAAAATTGGTGTAGCTTTTGATTTCTTGCAATCCACCTTTGGGATTTAGCCGATTGTTGTGAGGATAAGGAGTTGCCTTAAATATCTCTGCGGCATCTGCACCCATTTTGTGGTTGATAACTACATCGGCATAGACTTGGATCTGAGATTTGTGCAGGGCTGCGATCGCATCCAAATATTGCTGCTTAGTACCATATTTGGTGCGTATTGAATTTTTTTGGTCGAATTCTCCCAAATCAAATAAGTCGTAAACCCCATATCCAACGTCGCTTTGCCCGCCACTTCCTTTGTAAGCTGGGGGCAGCCACAGTGCGGTAAAACCCGCATCTGCCAATTCTTTCGCTTGATTTTTCACCTCATCCCACAGGGTTCCTCGATCGGGAATGTACCAGTGGAAATATTGCATCATCGTGCCGTTGATATCTGCCATTTTTCACCCTTGCCTTGAGATGATATTGACAATTTAAGGCGATCTTAGGCTACAGCATTGCCCATTGTCACGGTATCCGCATTAATTTTTTCTAAAACTCCGGTTTGGGGGTGATTAAAGTTTTGTTACATTTCTCAACTCTAAAATCTTTTGACTTTCGCCTGACTCTTTGAACCATACTTGAACTTGAGTGCAGACAAAAAGCCCCAGTCCCAGGTCGGGAATCTAAAAAAATCAGTAAGTAAGATCACAATGTGCTTGTGATCTTACTTGCGGTCTTAGTAGATAAATATACTGAGCAAATCTGCTACCATCATAACTACTCCTTTTAAAAAATGTAATTTTATGAAATCTTTTATTGTAAGAGCCGCTGCCGTTTTCGGTGTGATTGCGACATCGGTATTGGATACATTGAAAGAAGAAGAGGAAAAAAAACGTTTATTAGACAGTGGTATTATAGCAATACTCCGGACAGTTTTTAAGCAGCCAAAGTACCATAAGACAAGACTGAAGAAAGATTAGGATGGTTTAAAATCA
>NZ_JAUBSA010000066.1:0-33707 GCF_036702115.1 Microcoleus sp. LAD1_D5
ATAAGTTAATAGTTGGGATTCAATCCAGTCAAGCAAAACTTTCCATTATATCATAAAATTATTTTGCAAGAGGTCTATTGAACCGGAGGAATGTTGAGAAGTTATTTTATTAAAAACGAAATGAAATGATTCAATCTTCAAGAGAATTTTTAATAAAGCTCTCAGTGTTAGCTTCTGCTCTCTATATGCTCTAATAAGAGATAGAACCATTGGCATTTGCTGCTTAACATTCAATAGATTTAAGGCTTCCAAACATTCTTTCAGTTCATTTTCTTCTGTAGTCCATGAATAATTATTGGGGCTTCTTATAGAAGCATAGTAATCAGCGTTGTGTTGAAATTCAATTAACAATGAAAGAGCTGCTTCATCAGAATTAGAAATATGCTTTTTAATTTCACCGAATAACTTTTGCTCAGTAGTATCTGCATATTTTGAAAGCCAATGGTGGTATAAAAATGATGTCATTGCATTGTCTATGCCATAGTCATCAAACTTTTCCAATATCTTGTTCCAGATAATTTTAGCGTTATCTAATGTTTTATTGGAAGACTTAACTTTTTTGAGTAAGAGATTCTTCACTAAATCAGGTGTAGTTAGATCTTTACCTCTAGTATTTAGTGTTTCAAAAATTAAGTAAGCATCATCTTCATTATCTAATTGAATAAAAACCAGCTTCAGTGATAGAATTTTATTTCTTATGGTTTTGAGGCGATCTATTAGAGCCAGCCTACTTTCATCCAATAACTCAAGTTTTGCATCGTTTTCTTTCCATCCTGGAATAAAGGAAAAAAGCTTTTTGTTTATTAATTCAAAGGCATTTTTAAGTTTCAACTCTTCATGTCCTACTGTACAAGTAACCTTTGAGCCTTCAAAGCTTTGGATATGATCTTGTAAATAGGGAAACGAAGTTTCAGAATTGAGAATAAATTCATTTACATTATCTATATTTGCTTTTTCAATATAATTATGAACGCCTCTAGAAAAGTTATCTTCACCAAGTTTACGAAAAGCATTTCGTATAGCAGCGAGCATTAATGTAATGGTTGTTAATCTCTGTTGACCATCTACTATGCCAAAATAGGGTTTTTCTGTTTGATAGACAACCATCGATCCAATAAAATATTGATCGTGATCTTCAATAACAACATCATCCCAAAAATTGCTTACTTCCTCTTCACTCCAAGAATAAGGCCTTTGAAATCTTGGTATTTTGAAATAACCCAGAGAAAAAATATCTCGAACTTCTTTATCATTTGCCTCGATTTTCATTAGCATTTTTTCCCTAAATCGCACTACATAATTCCGATGCCACCGGATTTCATATCTACTACACCCCCACTATACCAGTTTGGTAGCAGCGGACTTGATATGAGTGGTTAGTTGTCATAACAAATACCCAATGCCCCATGCCCCATGCCTAATTATCAAATTAAATCACCCGATAAACAAAACTCAGAGTTGCCCAAACACTCACATCCAAAGCCAAATCATCCGTCGATATCCCCGCTTTCTGCACCCCCGGAATGCTAGCCGCGTGCAAATCTTCGAGTACCGCCCGCGCCACATTTAAAGGATTCAACAACACTCGAATTGGCAGGGCATCCCTCGTTTGCTGCATTTCGGCTTCTATTGCAGCCAGAGTTTGAGCGAAGGGATTCTCACTAAATATAATGAAAGTTTCCGCAAGTCCGATCGCCCCAGATACCGCCCACCCGATCGCCCCAGCCGCCGGCACCGTCACATTCTCCCCAGGAGCGATCGCCCGCGACATTCCCCCCACAGCATCTTTGCCCTCAGCGCCGAGCACGGACAGCCGTCCCGCGCTGTCCGTGCAAAACACCGCAAAGTAAACCGGGCGAACGCTGTCGTTATACAATCTGTAGCAAATTCGGCTGCCTTGTGGTAAACATAGTATATGAGCGCTTGCCGATTTCTCACTTTCCCCGCTCAGCGGTTCCAGCCGATAATCACCGCCGGCGCGCACCGGCTCTCGCTGCGCCACGGCCCGCGCTTGCGGTGCGAGAGTTGCCAGCTCCGCCCGCACCTTCAGGCGCGAAGAGCCCTCATTGATAGTCAGCCGCAGCAACTTCCCAGCCTGCAGCGCTTTCAACTGCGGAGTCAAGCGCTGCACCGCCACCTTAACTGCTTCTCCCCCATCGCCCTCAGTATCGGGAATCAGCATTTGAGCCAAAGAAAACAAACCGTAACGGCTTGGATACAAAGCAGGCTCGTGAGCCGAGGAAGTTTCGGGTAAAGCCGTTTCCAAGACTCTGGCGAACCGACAGTCAGCCAATTGCTCACTGCCTACCGCCGAAACTTGTGGCACAGTCGCAAAGGCGCTGGTAGCATCCACCCGCTCAATGCGTTCCAAACCCGAGTCCAAAGCTACTGTCAAACCGATGTTTCGCGGCAATACCCGAATTTCTTCCCTCACCACTTCGCCGACTGTTAATTGGCCGAAAGTTTGATCGAACCCGTCTAAAACTTGGGCTTTAGCAGACAGGCCCGTGCGTCCCCGCAGCAAAAGCCTCGCGCCCTCGGAGGAATCCACAGCAAACACAGAACCCCCGGAGCACTCCAAAACCCCTGGCGACAAACCGCCCAGCCATAACTGCACAGTTTTGCCTCCATCTTCCACCGCCGTTACAGCGCCGTCAGATGCAGGGGAATTCAACATTAAATTTGAAAAATTCACCGCCGGCGTGGCTGTTAAATCGTGATTGAGAATTTGCGGTTGCTGCGATAACCCCGCCATTTGCTCGACATTACCCGCAGCGCGACTGAAATTGACGCTGAAGCTGCTAGCGGGAGTTGCCCACCACAAAGTTTGGGTGAGGGCGTAGGTAAATAAACCTGCGGTAAATCCGTTCCACTCTTGTTCGGCGGCGAGTTCGGAATTCGCGCCCGCGGCCAGTACGGTGGCGGCAGGACGGAGATTTGTGCCGGATATGAGGCCTTGGGCGAACGTTAATTCTGCGAGGCTTGGCTCGCCGATGGTGGGGCGGGGGCGGGAGCGAAGGCGAAAGTTGCCATTTTTCGAGAAACCCCGATAGGGGTAGCTGGTGTCGAGGATAGCGATCGCATTTTCTGTCGCGAGCGATCGCATCAACAGCAACAGCGTTTCCTCTAAAATATCGTTTACCGCCCGGTTTGCTAACAACGGCAAAACATCATCCGCCGGCACCAAACTGTTTTGCATTTTTCCGGGAGACTCGGCCAAACTGACTCGGCTACCGCAGCCGCTAAAGTGAAAAACTACCACGTCACCGGGTTTTGCTTGTTCGCTCAAGTGAGTTACAAAAGCCGTCTCGATATTGTCCCTCGTAGCTTGAGCGTCAGTCAAAGTCAAAATGTCCGACGGCACAAACCCAAACCGATATATCAGCAGTTCCCGCTGCAATTCCACATCCGTGACGCAGCCGTGCAGGGGCGAGTCTGGATATTTGTCAACGCCCACCAACAAAGCCAATTTCCTGGCTGTCGGCTGCGCTAAGGCTTGGAGGTAGCGATCGCCCAACGGCAGCCACAGGGCCTCGCTGATGCCGATGGCGGCCAGCACCCGGCCAGCTTGCTGCAAAAATTCCCGCCGCTTGAGTCCCATTTTTAAATAGCTTTGAATTTTTAGTTGTGAATTTTAAGTTAAATTCCCCTCAATAATTTTAGGGGAATTAATTAGATTGTGAGTGTTTAGTATTAAGGGAGTTTTTAAGTTTTAACTTTTGAGCTTTAAGTTTAAAATTTCCCCTTTTAAACTCAAAACTCAAAAGTTAAAACTCTTCAGAATGTCGCCCACACCAAAGTTCAAGATTTAAATCTCGTAACTAAAAATATTCATTGCCTTTGCTAATTCAGCAGCGACTTCCGGCCGGGAAAACTGGGGCGGCGGCAACTTTCCAGCGCGCAGCATTTCCCGCACTTTGGTTCCAGACAAATGCACCCGTTGTTCGGGAGTGCTGGGGCTTGTTTTAGTTGTAGCCATTTGTTCCGTCAGTGTGCAATAGAAAGCGTGCTCGAATTTCATCGGCACAATTCCCAATTCTCCCGGCTCAAATTCGTCAAAAATATATTGGGCATCGTAAGTGCCGTAATAATCGCCAACTCCAGCGTGATCGCGCCCCACGATAAAGTGAGTGCAGCCGTAGTTTTTGCGAATTAAAGCATGAAAAATTGCTTCTCGCGGCCCGGCGTAGCGCATCGCCGCCGGATTAATTGCCAAAATTACGCGATCTTTTGGATAGTATTTTTCTAGCAGAATTTCGTAGCAGCGCATCCGCACATCAGCCGGGATGTCGTCTTCTTTTGTCGTCCCAACTAGCGGGTGCAGAAACAAGCCGTCTACTGTTTCTAAGGCGCATTTTTGGATGTATTCGTGGGCCCGGTGGATGGGGTTTCGGGTTTGGAAACCGACTATGGTTTTCCATCCT
This sequence comes from Microcoleus sp. LAD1_D5, assembly GCF_036702115.1. Lineage (NCBI taxonomy): Bacteria > Bacillati > Cyanobacteriota > Cyanophyceae > Oscillatoriales > Microcoleaceae > Microcoleus > Microcoleus sp. LAD1_D5. The sequence goes on from NZ_JAUBSA010000066.1 coordinate 4,425, forward strand.
TTTTCTTTGAACAGCATTCTCGATTTCGCCGGGTCAATTTGGTATTGGGGAAACCGGGCGTCTAGTTCGCGTTCCAGCAGCCAAACGTCGCCTGCGAGGTTAACGGGCCCGGATTGGTCTACTACTTGAACGCCCGGGTGTTTGAGGTCGTCGGTGCGGTAGACGTTGAGGGCTTCTTCTTCTTTACTGTAGTGATATTTTTCTGCAAGTTCCAAGATGCCGGCAAACTCGCCCGCCGGGGTGTCGAGGCGCACTAAAGTTCCTGCTTTTAGGGGGGCGGCGACTTCTTCTGTTACCGAGAGGGTGATGGGAACCGACCACGGAAGGCCGTTGGAGAGGCGCATTTGTTTGACGACCGATCGATAATCAGCTTCGTTCATGAACCCTTTGAGGGGACTCAGGGCGCCGATGGCGATCATTTGCAGGTCGGAGATCGATCGATCGGAAAGCTGGACTCGCGGCAGGGACTCTGCTTTGTCGAAAAATTCTTGTCTTTGGTCTAGTGTGGCAATGCGGTTGACCAGGATGCCGCCGTGAGGGGCAATGCGGTCTGAATGCTGGCTCATGTCGATTTGAAGTTGTGGGTTTTAGCTGCCAGAGTACATAGTACCAAGTGCGGGCTGTAAATCTACATTTTTTAATTGTTCTGGAGTGATGCAGAATGCTGCTTTGGGGGCACTGTAATTCTTGAACTGTCAACTGGCGCACTCAAAACTCTAAACTTTCCCGTCAATCGATTTTAGATTTTAGATTAAAGAATTGAAGCATTGACCCCACGGATAAATTCGGGGGGCAAGTTTCTCGGATACAGGTTTTTTATTTCTGGACGGATGAATCAGGGGGCTTGTATCCTGGATGCTTTCACGTCAAGTCTGGACTTGAAATTCTTCAGGATCTATTCCCCAATTAACCCAGCTAATCGCTTCTTTAGCCGTTAGCACTTTTGGCGGCACTCGCAAGGCATGAAGGTGTCCCGTACTCGGACAAGTCATCTTTAACAAATAAATTGGCTCTATGTCAATATTATTCTCAATTTTCAACAAAGTATATTCTTGCCAAGTATCCAATTCAGTTGCTTGCAATTCTTGACAAATTCTCGGATAGCCGATCGCCTGAATCAAAACTCGCCGCACTTCGGCATTCTGTTCTGTTAATAGCCATGAAGCTTGCCAAGACTGCGGCGGAACTTGACCGATTATTTCCGGCAGTCGGACGCCACGATAAGAGTATACACTGAACTTGTCAGCAAATTCAACCGCTGGTTGACCTTCTGCGTGGAGCAAATATTCGCTATCAAAATGAAGTTGGATCGGGCGATCGCACACAAAGCATTTTTTCTCAAACGGGTAAATCCAGCCGCACTTTTCCACTAAAGATTTAAAGGCTGAGTATAAAGGGCGATCGTACTCCAAATTTAACACGCCAATACAAAAATCCACCCAACTTCCGTGACAGGCTGACAGTTCGGAAACTATGCTGTTATTATGATAAGCCTGATCGATCAGGAATCTCTGAAATCTCCCGCCCAACTTCCTTGCTAATTTGACGTAAACTTCGTCTTTAACATGAAGGTGCAGTTGATTCATCAGTTGAGCGTACAGCGGATTATAGAGTTGGCTGTAAATCTTATTTTCTAATTTCCTGTCCAGTTGACTTCTTAATATATCGTACAATTCATTATGAATTTTGTTTCTGATTTCGCTGGCCATTCCCAGACCAGAATCGCGTATCCTTAGCGGTTCAATTGCTTGCAAAGCTATGTAAGGGCTGTCACAGAAAATAATTTCCGGTTCAGAACAGCCGATGATGTTGTAGGCGGTGTTGATGGCCGCTATCGCTTGCGGGCGATCGATCTGTGCGATCGAAAGTCCAATTTGTCGCCACTTCTCGCGATAGATCGGAATTAGCGCTATTTGTTCGGGAGTAATTGCGATCATTGGTACAGCTAGATTATTTAATTTGCGATCACACTTTTTCGCTCTCGCGTCGGCTAAAAAAATATCATTAAGTTTGTAATAACAACGGAATTTTCCTACAAACCTATTTTATTAAATTCGTCAAATTATTGGTACAAATTAACGATTGTTTGTAAAACACCTAAAATCATAGGAACATTATCGAGACAATAAACATCAACATCAATAATTAAATTATTTCCTTCTAATTTAAGAAACCGCCAGACAACGCCAGTAGTTACGCCGCCATATATTGCAGGTATGGAATTGTGTTCGCGTTCGTTAAATAGCTGAGCTGCTACCATTTGTGCTGCACACTGTGGCAGACAAGATTCTATTTCTCCGCCTTTCGTTTCTCTCAATGCAAAAACAGGAACTTTAATTTCAAAATCCAACGGAACAGAAGACATTAGAAAGTCGCATTCCCCATTCAATCCCAGCTCAGCATCTACATCAAATGACCAACCAGAAAAAAGAGAAAATTGTCTGTTGTTCCTTTCTCTTAATTCTAACAGAATAGGAGAAATAATCCGTTCCGAACGTTCTTTTGCAGTTGTAACAGCAGTGTTAGAACTAATTTCGATTGCTCTCCAAAGCCATTCGGATGGTTCTACAGGAACAACCTTGGCACTCAAAATAGGACTGAGTGATAGCTCCAATCCAAATCGCTCTTCTAATTGTTGGAAAGTAAAGGATTTGTAAGACATATTTCTGTAATCAGTCGGTGAAAATAAAGATTACTTCGAGATATAAAGCGAGTTGAGAAATGCTAAACTCGCTTGTATAGCCACTCTTGCAGGATTTTGTCAACCTCTCTTTTCTTCCTTCCTCTCTATTACCTCGGACTTCGGCATCGATCCGTTAGTTAAATCCGTTACAGAATCCGTTGCCGAACTTCCTTCTAAACATTTAACCACTCAAGGAGTACCCTGGGCGCCGGCAACAAAATCATTAACAAAAGCCCGATCGCCATTAGCCCCAAAAAATCCCGTCGATTATCCAATTCACTGACATCATTCAGCGCCGGTTCGTCGTTTAGTGGCGTGAAAAACAAAATAATTGCCCACAGCAGCAAACCCTGTTCCAAAAAAGAAAGCAGCAGCATACAAAGTCTAGCAACTTGCCCGATAGCCATACTCGCTCGCTGGCCGAACATCGCGTGTACAATGTGCCCGCCGTCGAGTTGCCCCACCGGCATCAAATTAAACGCCGTCACGATCAAACCCAAATAACCAGCCACCGCTACCGGATGCAAATTTATCGCAGTTTCCGCATTTAAAGCACCACCCAAAGTTAACTTGCTCAACAAAGTCATCAGCAGGGAAAAACTGGGTTTGAAAGACTCAAAATTTAACATTCCCGACTTGTCAGACAGCGGTACAATAGTCGAATGATTCAAACCCCAAATTAATAATGGCACTGTCGCCACTAAACCCGCAAGGGGGCCGGCAATGCTAACATCAAATAAAGCTCGGCGGTTGGGAATTGGACTCCGTATTTGAATGAAAGCCCCAAAAGTTCCTAAGAAAAAAGGAATCGGGATAAAATAAGGCAAAGTCGTGCGAATTTGGTAGAATCTGGCAGCTAAATAGTGGCCGGATTCGTGAATTGCTAAAATTGTAATTAGAGAAAGCGAGTAAGCCAAACCCTGGAGCAATATTGATGGGTTGGACTGCAAAGCTTGTTCAGTAACTCCGGCAATTCGGGTCCCAACAAGGGTAGTCGTAAACACCGTGATCAGCAGCAAAGCTAAGGCGAAAAATGGCCGAGTTACCGATTCGGTTTTGACAGGAATTTCCCCTGATTGGTGGCTGGGATTGGGAACTATAGCAAAAAAAGGTTGACCGCTCAAGCTGTTTTGAAATACTACTAAAAAGCGATCGCCAAAAAGCCTCTCCACATTCTCCCGAATTGCCTGATAAGCCGCCTCCGGGTTCGTCCGCAACTGTCCGCGACAAATTACAGCCTGCGGCCGAAATTCCAAATCTCGCAAAAAGTAAATTGACCAAGGAAAACAATCGCGCAAACTCGCTTCTTCCGCTGCATTGATCGGGCGCACGGGCGGTTTTGGCTTTATAGGTTCAGTCGCTTCTGCTGCTAGCTGCTCAGCAGTTTCGGCGGTAATTTTCTTGCGCCCCAACTGTACCAAAAACCAATACAAAAAAGGGCAAACCAGAAAAGGTATAATTACCAACTCCGGCGGTACAGTTTTGCTGGTACCGTAAACTAAAATCCAACCACTCCAAATCAGCGCCGGCGCCATCATTACCAGCCACAGCAGCCATATCGGAGTCCTGGTGATGCGGCTGGTGCCGTTCTGCAACAAGTAGTACGAGATCAGCCCCAATACGAACAACCATAGTAAAAAGAACATAATATTTATCCCATTCCCTTCTGAAATACTTCCTTGAAACAACAGAGTTTAGTCTCCAAACAACCCAGGCCCGTGCTCGACAATATCCTTGCTTTCCCGCCTAACCGGGAAACTCTGGGTGCAACAGCCTATTTCATTGTAGAAAACCAAACTAACATCCTGGTGGATTGTCCCGCTTGGGATGAGATTAACCAAACATTTTTGCGGGAACACGGCGGCGTGCGACTGCTGTTTCTCACCCACCGTGGCGCTATCGCCAAGGCGCGGGAGATTCAGGAAGCCACGGGGTGCGAGATCCTGATTCAAGAGCAGGAAGCTTATTTACTGCCGGGTTTGAAGGTGACGGTTTTTGAGCGAGAATTTGTTGTGAGCGATCGAATGAAAGCATTTTGGACTCCTGGCCATTCTCCTGGTTCCTCTTGCCTTTATCATAGTGGCAGCGGTGGAGTGCTGTTTTCGGGTAGGCACTTGCTCCCCAACCGAGAAGCCGCCCCAGTACCGCTGTGGACGCCAAAAACTTTTCACTGGCCTAGGCAAATTAACAGCGTGAAGTCAATTATTGATCGATTTTCGCCGGAAACTTTACAGTATATTTGTCCCGGTGCAAATACTGGTTTTTTGCGGGGAAAAGGATCGATCGATCGAGCTTTTGAGCAATTAGCCAATCTGGATTTAGCTGTTTGTTTGCAGTCAAAACCTGAACCCTAAATGTATGCTGCAACATCAAAAAATGATCTGACGCGCTAATTATAGCGGTAAGGTGCGCCTAGCGCACCCTACATTATCCTTCAGTCTCTTAGAGATAAATTTCGTTGGTGAAGTAGCGGTTTCAACCGCCGATTCTTACCGTGGAAAAAACTGTGGAAAAAACCGAAAACCAAAAAATGCTCGCCGGCGAATTGTATTTAGCTGCTGATGAGCAATTAATTTTAGAGCGCCAGCGAGCCCGCCGCCTCGCCAGAACCTACAATTCTACCCGCGAAGACGAACCAGACAAACGGTTAGAAATTCTCGCAGAATGGTTCGGTGCAGTTGGGTCAAAAGTTGAAATCGAGCCACCTTTCTACTGCGACTACGGCAGCAATATTTATGCGGGAAACGGATTGTATATGAATTTTGGCTGCGTGATTCTCGACTGCAATCGAGTTAACATTGGCGAGAATTTACTGTGCGGGCCCAACGTACAAATTTACACAGCTTTTCACCCCACAGATCCGGAAATGAGGCTTGCTGGTTTAGAACTCGCCGCTGAAATTAATATTGGCAATAATGTTTGGATTGGCGGCGGCAGTATTATTTGTCCAGGAGTCACTATTGGCGACAATAGCACGATCGGCGCAGGCAGTGTTGTTGTCAAAGATATTCCCGCAAACGTCGTGGCGGCGGGGAATCCTTGCCGCATCATCCGGCATCTACCTTGATGTGGTACGATCGACACAATCGTGCGATCGGCTCCTTGGAGCTTAACTCAACAATTTTAGGTATTAGAACAGCCAGTTTGAGATTTTCCACGTAAAATCCCCGAAAAAAACCGTGCAATAAATCTAAAATCTAAAATCTAAAATCGCTTAATATCAAATCCGTTAGCATCGGAATAGTAAATTCGAGTTGACTGTTGACTGTTCACTGCGTCAACAGTCAACAGTCAACATCATTCCGGTATAACCGGAAATGATATAATTTCTCGTTCCCGGTTTCCACACTACCAAGCTTTTCTTATGACGACTGCAACAGTTTATCCCAACGCTCCTGATCTCGGCACCGACGACTACATAGCAGTCGGTGTAGCTACCTGTTTCATCAAAGAAGAAGGTGAAGTTTTTGAAGTGCAAGTAATCGAAGCTATTCCCTCAGCAGCTTTAGAAGCAATTTTGAAGGGAATTCCCACATCCTATTTAATGATTTGCGGGACGACTTTGGGAGCAGTGCTCGACGGCGAAACACCCAAAAGGTTGCCAGAATTCCCGACATCAGCTCAGTTTAGCGAAGAATTTGGCTTTCGGGCGATCGCCGCTGCCCGCACTTACAAAATCCGCCCCCAAGCTCAACTTCACATTCCCTTGGGAACAGTTCGCAACGACTTTACTTATTCCTTAGAACGCAAAAGAGTGCTCAACTCCGAGCGTATCATTCGCACTGAAGACAATGTGAAACAGCACGAACACACTCACAAGGTTCTTTAAACAAATCGCGCAACTGGGGCAATTTAACAGTGCCTCAGCCCGCGGATGCACCGAAAATAGTTTCGAGTTTTGAGATGTAATATGAATTCCGGTTGCACTCCTCGATATGATTCTTGACTGTTGACTAAAATTATGCTTTCGGGCTAACTGACTGTTTGGATTTTTGAACAATACCGATGCAGCCGGAAAGGATGTAAATTAAAGATTTAACAAATTTTTAGTTCATTAAGGAAGGAAAAGTTTTAATATTCCGTTATTAAGACAAACACCAAACATCTCAATGTAGGGTTCGCACTGCTCACATCACCTAATTAACATAAATTATTAACGACTGTTAAAAAAAATCTTAAGTTGTTAATGAAAAGTTTTAATGGCTCAAAAATGTGGTAGGATATTATTCCAGTTTAACAAAGTGAGCCGCTCGGCGGGAAAAAATTAAAAAATCCCCGCAATTATTGAATGCTAGTAGTTTAAGACTACTAGCAGGCGGGCGAGTAGATCGCAGGTGAGCTAAGGATTTCAATCTCACAAATTGGTCAAACCATGCGAAGCTTGGCGAGAGTAAAGTGGTGGAAATTAACTCGACTATTGCCAGCAGAATTAAAGGGCGAATACCATCTTCGGTACCAAACTGCGCTCTTAATTTTGGGCGGAACAATTCTGGCAGCTAGCATCATTGGTTGTATCGGCTATCAAAGCGTTCGCCGCTTGATTATCACCAAAAGCGAGCGAAATGCTTTGTTAGAAGTTAGGGATCGCGCCAACAAGATTGATCGCTGGCTCGGTACTAGAAAGGCTGAGATCGAAATCCTCGCCAACACTCCTCCGGTTCGTTCGATGAATTGGTCAGTGGCAGAGCCTTACTTAAAATCGGAAGTAAATCGACTGCAAGAATTCCAGCACTTCGCATTAATTGATCCCGACGGTTCTTATTTCACCACAAAAGTGGGCAGAGCGTTGATTAATGTTAGCGACCGCCAACACTTTAAAAAGGCGATGGCTGGGGAAGTCTATGTTTCAGATCCTACCATTTCTCGCACGCTCAAAGGACAAAGTATTGTTCCCATTTCGGCTCCGGTGTGGTCAAATTTGGCAAATTCTATTGATAAAACCGCCGAAAAGCCGATCGGAGTAATGAACGGCGTCATTGGGATCGACCGAATTGCCCAAGTAGTAGGAAAGCTGGAATATGGGGCAGGAACTTACGCTTTTGTTCTGAATTCTCAAGGAGTGCCGATTGTGCATCCCGACGCTCGGTTAATCGGAAATACCGACAAGCCGGCTCCGAGTCTTTTAGAGTCCGCAGATGCTAATTTGGCGAATGTAGCCCGGGAGATGGTTTATCAAAAAACGGGCCTTGTCCTGACTAAAATCAACGACGCCAAAGTTTATGTTGCCTATCTTCCTTTAGAACAAGCTGAATGGTCGATCGCCCTCGTAATTCCCCGCGACAATCTCGAAAAAGAATTGCTCCCCTTAAATATACTTGCAGCAGCCGTCACCGTACTTGCCCTCGCAGCTATTTTCGCAGCAATTGTGGCGCTCAAGCTGTTTGCCCTCAACTGCATTCGCACTCGCACAGAAGCGCTTCTCCACCGCTTGACTGGTCGCATTCGCGCTTGCTTGCACCTCGATCGCATCCTCCAAACTACAGTAGACGAACTCGGTACTTTACTGAAGCTCGATCGAGCAATTTTCGCATGGTACGACCCCCGACAAGATACTTTAGAATTTGGCTGGGAATATTGCCGGGAAGGTTTGCCGACGCGCTTGGGAATCTTTGGTGTTCCAGGAGGGCCCTCTGGAGATTTAGCTGCACGGCTTCACCGCTGCGAAACGATACTGCTACATAAAACCGCCGCCCCTGATGCCACAGCGTCTGAGGAACACGCCCATATCGAACTTACAAATAGTCACTACGCAGCAGTACCCGTACTAACTCAGAATCATCGGCTTGGATATCTGTTCGCCTGTGCAAACCGCCGGTTTGCGACTCCCGACGAGGTAGAAGTTTTGGAAGCAATTGCAGACTCGCTGGCGATCGCAATTTCCCAATCCCAACTCCACGGGCAAATTCAAGAAGAACTCAAACTTTTGGAAGAAGTATTAGCCAAACTCAGAATAACCGAAGAGCATTTAGTACACAGCGAAAAAATTACAATGGTTGGTCAACTAGCCACTGAAGTGGCCCAGGAAATTAATAACCCGATTAACTTTATTTACGGCCGCCTGATTCACCTCAACGATTATATCAAAGATTTGCTTAGTATAATTAGCCTCTATCGAGAACAATATCCCGAACCTGTGCCACCAATTGCAAAAAAAATAGAGACTTGCGACCTAGATTTTATCAGCCAAGAGTTGCCACAAATCCTCAATTTTTTGAAAAGAGGAGCCGATGGCATTCGCCAGATAGTCCTGGCTTTGAGGAAATTTTCACTTCCTGACGAAGCCAACAAAGAACACGCCAACGTTAATGAGAGCATCGACAATATTTTGCTGTTGCTGGCTCACAGATTGGAGCAAAAAATATTAGTAGTCAAGGAGTACCACAACCTGCCGCCTATTTTGTGTTATCCCGGTCAACTGAGCCAGGTATTCGCCAGTCTCATCATCAATGCTATAGATGCAGTTAAAAGTATTGAAAACTCGGCGCAAATTATTACAATCAAAACCGATATTGTCGAGGAGTATACAGGCAGATTTATTGTTGTATCGATCGCCCACAATGGCTCTATAATTCCGCCGGAAATTCAACACAGAATATTTGAGGAGTTTGGCCTTACTAAATCATTTAAAAATTTTACAGGATTGGAGTTGTCGGTTTGCTATAAAATTATTGTAGAATTGCACGGCGGCCGCCTTACAGTTGAATCTCCAGTGCAATCTCAAATTACATCTCAAACTGGGGGCGGTGCTGAGTTTATGGTAAAATTGCCGATCGTTTGATATCGCATCTTGCCACCAGGGAAACCCGTCGCAAATCTTGCTAGCAAGCTGCGCGAAAAGCTTAATTTCGGTTTGTACTGAGGACTTGAGTCGTCAGAAAACAGAGGGTTGAAGTCCTCACTACAAACCTACTGATCATTTGTTAACCCAAATTCCTATAGCAATCCTTGCAGGAGTCATAAATTTTTTACCCCACCCCAACCCTCCCCTTGCCAAGGGGAGGGAGTAAGAAATTCACAAATGATTTAGGATTGCTATATGATAGGATTAGGGAAATAATAAAGGTGCAACCACAGCAAACAACCAACCTCCCATTACCAAGACTTCCGCAACAATTAATAAAATATTTCTGTTCCTTTTCAAATTAAGCATTTTCACATTAAGATCGATCGACTAAAGAGCGAATTTTCTTCCACCAAGCAGCCGGCGAATCTTCTGGGCGATATGTGGCATCAAACATCGACAAAATTAGCGGCAAACTCCCTACCTTCGCACTCATCAACAAGTGCATTGCCAGACAAAATACCAATACCACCCAACCAGAAGCGTGTAAATAATACCAAACCTGCGTCAATTCCCCAGCCGGCAGCCATTCTTCCTTAACCATACTGCCAGAAGCGATCGCCCAAGTCAGTGCCAGCAACATCAACGTATTCACAATCCGGTGCAAACTGTACCACCAAATCGGTTTTCCCAATTGCGTTAGTTTCTCAAAAGAATCCGGCTGCACCAAGCGTTTTTGACCTGCGTGGAAACTGTACAATGCAAAAGCCGGCATTATTCCTAACAGCAACATCTTGCCAAAAGTGCCGTGAATCCCGATAATATCTGCAATCTGAGGCACGGGGACTTTGCCAAACCGCCCATCGTAGGTGTTGTAAACCAGAAATGCGGTCAAAATTGCTAAAAGAGCGATCGCAGCGTTAACCCCGTGCAGTAACCTGAGCAGCAATGGCTGGTACGGTCTAGATTGCGGCATAGTCGATTCTGCTACTTGATAAATAATCTTTTACAGAATATAGCTAAGCGCCGATTTTTTCAACCCTTGCCAATTGTGAAACCAATATGATTAAAAAATGAATTGAATATGATAAAACGGCAATTATGTCAAATTTTAGTGTAAAGTAAAACAGTCAAGAGGAATACTTTACCTATAATATCTAACACTTTACAAAAATGGATGCAGCCACTACCATATTACTTTCCTTGGGACTAGCAGCAGATGCTTTTGCGGTTGCTGTTTCTAGCGGTTTAGCAATCAAACACATGAAGGTGAATAAAGCTTTAAAAATTGCCTTATTTTTCGGAGGTTTTCAAGCTGTAATGCCCGTAATAGGATGGTTGATCGGTCTTAGTTTTAGTTTTTTGATCACACCGATCGACCATTGGATAGCTTTTGGGCTGTTGAGTTTCATTGGCGGGAGAATGATTTATGAATCGCTGCAAAGCGAAGAATGCGAGAAAAAGTTTAATCCCTTAGATACGGGGACTTTGATAACGCTGTCGGTGGCGACGAGTATCGATGCCCTCGCAGTAGGCCTCGGATTTGCTGTCCTGAAAGATTCTATTGCTCTTGCGGTGACTGCGATCGGATTTATTACTTTCTTTTTAGCCTTTGCAGGGGTGTTTATCGGGCACAAGTGCGGCAACTTGTTTGCTAATAAAATTGAGATATTGGGCGGAGCAATTTTGATTTTCATTGGCAGCCGAATCTTGTTTATGCACTTGACAGAAGTGCCATTAGTTATGGGTCAGTAGTCAGTTGGCAGTTGTTAGTGGGCAGTGGGCAGTTGTCATTAGTCAGTAGTCATTGGTAATTGGGAAAAAAGTAATTGGGAATTTTCCCAAATCACAACTAACAACTGACAACTAACAACTGACAACTGACCCAAAAATGCTATAACAGCAATATTGTGTTAAAGGATAAAAATTTCGTGCTGAAACTTTACGGCGGAGCCCGCAGCAGGGCCTCAATTGTCCAGTGGTATCTAGAAGAAATAGCGGTTCCCTACGAATTCGTGATGCTGGATATGCAAGCAGGGGCACACTTGCAGCCAGAGTATCTCGAAATTAACCCGATCGGCAAAGTACCCGCGATCGCCGACGGAGATTTTAAACTTTGGGAATCCGGCGCAATTCTGCTGTATTTAGCTCAAAAACATGGTAAAATGCCAGACACTTTGGAGCAGCAAGCTCAAATCGTGCAGTGGGTCACGTTTGCTAACGCCACCCTGGGGCCGGGAATATTTACAGAAGCAACTCGCGATCGCGAAACTCCCAAGTTGTTAAAACCGTTAAATGAAATCTTCGAGAAACAGCCGTTTTTAATGGGCGATGAATTTGGCGTAGCCGACGCAGCAGTCGGGTCAATGTTGGCCTACATTCCGATGATGCTAAAACTAGACCTTAGTGCTTATCCGGCTGTTGTAGATTACATCAAGCGGATCTCAGAAAGGCCGGCATTCAAAAGTGCGATCGGCGGTAGCTAAAGCCAGAAAGAAGAACGAAACAAAACTTAATAGCTAAAAGCAGGGGCAATTTGTGAATTGCCCCTGCTTTTGATGAAATCAAACTTATCTAAATCCGACAGCCGCCTGCCAAACAAAAGCCAGCAGCAAGAAAAATACGGGAATGACCGGCAAAACATTAACCAAAGGCTCAAAAATCGAATAAGCTTCGGGCAGTTTTGCTAAGAGTAATGCAGCTTCCATGAATCAACCTACCTATCCAACAGAATTTTCATAATTGTCGCATATCTTCACCCAAGGCAATCATGATTGATCGACTCTCGGTGCAAGCCAGTAGGCAAACTCTTCAGTAAATCGATCGGCAAAAATCGCCTCCCGCATCCTCCCAGTAAAGCGAATCAACTCCGTCACATTGTGAATCGCCAGCAAAGTATACCCCAGCACTTCGTTAGCCCGCGCCAAATGGGCCAAATAAGCCCGACTGAATTTTTGGCAGGTATAACAAGGACAAGACTCATCCAGCGGAGCAAAATCCTCCCGGAACCGAGCATTTTTCAAATTCCAGCGTTCCCCACCAACAAAAGCAGTCCCGTGGCGCGCTAGCCGAGTCGGAATTACGCAGTCAAACATATCTACGCCACTCGCCACAGCCAACGCCATTTCCCGATAAGTCCCAATCCCCATCAAATAACGCGGTTTACTTGCCGGCAACAGGGGCGCAGTCGCTTTCACAATCTCTGCGATCAAATCCCCCGATTCCCCGACACTAACGCCGCCGATGGCGTAGCCTGGTAAATCCAAATCTACCAACTGGTTCGCCGCGCGCGATCGCAAATCGGGGAAAACACCCCCCTGCACAATGCCGAACAAAGCTTGCTCCGGGCGCGAGTGAGCTTGAATGCAGCGTTGCAGCCAGCGGTAAGTGCGATTTGTGGCAGCCTCCACCTCCTCCCGCGTAGCGGGGTAAGGGGGACACTCGTCAAAGGCCATAATCACATCAGCGCCCAACTCATTCTGAATTTCGATCGATCGTTCCGGCGTCAAATTAATTATGCGGCCATCGCGGGGAGAGCGAAAAGTCACCCCATTCTCAGAAATAGTCCGCATTTGGCTCAAGCTAAACACCTGAAAGCCACCCGAATCCGTCAGCATCGGGCCTGGCCAAGCCATAAATTTGTGCAATCCGCCCGCGCCTGCGACAATCGCTTCCCCGGGCTGCAAATGCAAGTGATAAGTATTTGCCAAAACCATTTGAGAACCCGCCGCCTCAAGATGTGCCGGTGTCAAAGTTTTGACATTAGCTAGCGTCCCCACTGGCATAAATTTAGGTGTTTCCACAACACCGTGGGGAGTTGTAAAAACCCCTGCACGCGCTTGGGTATGGCTGCAATTAGCCTGACATTTAAAAGAAAATCTCGCGTTGTCTTCAGTCATTAGTCCCCGACGATCGTTAACCGCTACTCGGCCGTCCGTGTTATTTAATCTATTGTTGATGACATCGCGACAAAAAAAACCATGACCCCGCCCAAAAACGGAGACAAGTTTCCGACAATCGTCGTGGAGGGCAAAAAATTTTAGACCTTAGTTTTACCTCCCAGATTCAAAGCTGCGAGTAAATCTAAAATCTAAAATCTAAAATCTAAAATCGACTGACTGACCATTAAAAGGGGGAATCATCTTCGTCCAATTGCAGATCCCAGTTGCCAGAGAGTACCTGATCGACAACCGCATCCAAAGCCGCCGCATTTAAATTCCGGGCGACTTGCTCTTGCAAAGGATTGGAAAGGGGAATTAACCGCAACTGCCGTCCATCTTGAATCAGGTCAAAATAAGCACCATCGACCGGGGACTGTTTCAGTTCCAGGTAATCAAAACTATACACGTTCAAATAAAGCGCATGGTTGGCAATCAGGGTAGAACGATGGGGGTTGGCGAAGACTTCGAGCACATACCCTTCTCCTTCGCTGTAAATCTGGCCATCTTGTATGTGAAGGTAGCGGACACGTCCTAAATCAAACAGCAATCTTTTGATATCGCGTTTGTTGACGACAATCCCTGTATCGATGATGCAAGGAGCAACTACCCTGTTATTCAATTGATCGTGACTCATGGAGTAAAAGCCTCTGTTGTAGTATTTTCCCGTCTTGAAAATCAGGGAGTTAGCTAGAATTCTTGGTACGGGAAACGCGGATCTTGAGTTTAGTCATTTTAGATAGGGAGCTTTGGGATCGCTGCCGACAGAGGTTTTCCGGGGAAAAGAGCGGGCGACAGGAGGAATGCTCGATCCAAAAAAACTAGGGTGTTACAGTCCAATTCTGGCACACGCTAATCGATTGACAACTGCATACCAGATGAAAAATTTTCTATCTTATGGTGCATGATAAATGGGTTCGCTCTACGATCGACTTTTTCCGGAATCAAGGCGCTGCCATCGCAGCCGCAGTCGCTTTTTATACTTGTTTGCCGGTACCGATGTCTTGGACTTTGGAGTTTCGGGGCATTGCCCGCTTGGCACCGGCGATCGGGCTTTTGATTGGGGGGATGCTGGGACTGGGGGATGTTGGGTTGCAGTTGTTGGGAATGCCTGCTCTGACTCGATCGGCATTGGTGGTAGTCTTGGGCATCGCCGTGACTGGCGGGCTGCACCTAGACGGCGCAATGGACGCGGCGGACGGGCTGGCTGTACCCGACCCCGTACGCAGGCTGGAAGTCATGCGGGACAGCGTTACAGGGGCCTTTGGGGCGATGGCTGCGATCGCGATCGTGCTGCTGAAAACTGCCGCTCTCTCCGACTTGAATAACTATCGGTGGCTGGCTTTGATGGGCGTCGCGGGTTGGGGGAGGTGGGGCCAACTGGTGGCGATCGCCCGCTATCCCTATCTCCGGGCCGAGGGTAAGGGAGCTTTTCACAAGGAATCGATTTATTCTCCTTTTGATTTTATACCGGGAGTGCTGTTGCTGCTGAGTTTGAGCGTGGTGCAAGTTGTCTTGGAGGGCGATCGGTGGCTGTTGGCGGTGGGGATGGCTTTGGGGGGAAGTGCGATCGGAATTTTTGCCGGAGCCTGGTTTAACCACCGTTTGGGCGGCCACACGGGCGACACTTACGGTGCCGTAGTCGAGTGGACGGAGGCTTTGTTGCTGTGTCTTTTGGCGGCTTTGGAAGGTTAAACAGTTGACAGTTGACAGCGAGTTTTTAGCATGGGGATTTAAACAATTGATATCAAATCCGGTAGCATCGGAATTGTAAAATCAAGTCATATCAAATCCGCGCTTCATAGTCCTGTATTCATCTCTCTCTGATCTTCCTCTGTGTTCTCTGCGCCCTCTGTGGTTAAATCATATCGTTTCCGGTTGCATCGGAATAATAAAATCGAGTCAACAGTTAACACTCAACCATTCAGTTTTTCGACCCGCCCGTCAACAGTCAACAGTCAACAGTCAACAGTCAACAATAATTCCGGTGCAACCGGAATTGATATCATTCCGATGCAACCGGAAACGATTTGATAGTTGATAGTTGATAGTTCACAGAGAAAATTAGATCGGGGTTTTTGCTGTCCACTGTCAATTGTCCAATGTTAACCTTGAGCCCGATCGACTGCAGCCTGCAATTTTTCCCCCAGTATCTGAACGTGAGGTTCTTTTAACATCCCAAGGTGGTCGCTAGGAATCTCGTGAACCTCTATTCCTCCCGTAATTACCCTACCCCAACCTAATTCGATGTCAGCCCCAAACGCCGTAGCACTCTCAACTGCCTTGAAAACAGAGGCCCGACCCGCATAAACTCCCCCTACATAATGTTTCAATGCCTGATGATTTAATTCCCTATGAGTGAAGTTTTCCAAATAAATTGGCAGGGGACGCCCCACCGCCCGGTACAAATTGCACAAAATTCTCCACTGAATCTCAGTGAGATCCTCGATTTTTCCGCTCAGATTGCTCTTCGCTTTATTCATAAATGCACCGGGGGTGAGACGTAAAATTCTCATTATGCCCTCACTGTGCTTCATCTCAAACGAATTGTTGAAAGCATCCGGCCCGTAAGTGTCCAACAATCCCAGCAAAGCTACCTTCTCACCTAGATCGTGAAGTTGCCGACCCATCTCAAAAGCTACCGTCCCCCCAAAAGATACTCCTAACAGAAAATAAGGGCCGTGTGGCTGAAAAGTTTGCATTTCTTTTATGTAATAAGCTGCCAATTCCTCAACTCGATTGGGGGGAGCCAATTTTTCATCCATAATCTGGGTTGACAGTCCCAAAACAGGCTGCGATCGATCGATATAATTCATTAAAGGACGGTAAAATTCCAATCCTCTACCGAGTACGTGGATGCAGAACAGAGGCGGTTTGTAACTTCCGGTTCCCGGTTGAATCACCACCATTGACGGAGACGGTGACGACCATTCCGGTTCGCGGAGAATGTCAGCCAATTGCTCAACTGTTGGCGATTGGAAAATAGCAGACAGCGGCAGCTTTTTGTCGAAGACTTTTTCAATTTCAGCTAACAGGCGCGCTGCTAGCAGGGAATGTCCTCCCACCTCGAAGAAATTGTCCCTGATTCCCATTGAATTGATGCCTAAAACTTGTTGCCAAATTTCTGTCACTTGGAGCTCTAATTGGTCGCGCGGGGCAACAGCAATTGTTTCATTGGGCGCAGCGTCGCTAGATTGCCACTTTTGAGTTGCCAAAGCGCGGCGGTCAACTTTGCCGTTGGGGTTTAAGGGCAAAGCGTCGAGGAACACAAACCCAGCAGGTATCATATAGTCTGGTAGTCTCTCCTGCAGGAAGCTACGCAGGGTAGCGGCTGCGAGAATTTGACCTGGGCGGGAAACTGCATAAGCTGCGAGACATTTGTTCCCCGAAGCATCTAACTGAACTGCGATCGCCGCTTGGCTGATATCTGGATGTCCGGCGAGCACTGCCTCAATTTCTCCCACTTCTATGCGGAAGCCGCGAATCTTTACCTGATTGTCGGTGCGTCCGAGGTACTCGATGTTACCGTCAGGCAGGTAGCGGGCTAAATCCCCTGTTTTATAAAGGCGATTTGATTTGGGATGATTAGATGCTTCTGGGCTTTGGGCAATCTCTAGTTTCTCACCAGCATTCCCCAATCTAAAATCTAAAATCGGCAATCTAAAATCGTTGAAGGGATTGGGAATGAACCTTTCGGCTGTCAAATCGGGGCGGTTGAGGTAGCCTCTGGCCAAGCCGGCGCCGCCTGTATACAATTCGCCCGGAACGCCGATCGGCACTGGCTGCAAATACTGATCGAGTATGTAAACTTGAGTATTTGCGATCGCCCGCCCGATAGGAACGGAATTGCTAATTTGACTGGCAGAGTCGATCGGCGCGCAGCAAGTAAAAGTCGTATTTTCGGTCGGCCCGTAACCGTTAATTAAGTTGCAGTTTGGAACTTCTCGCAGCAACTTCTGGACGTGGGGAACAGATAAAACGTCACCGCCTGCCAACAGTTGGCGCACACCCTTTAAATCCTCAATGCGATCGTCCACCATCAAGTGAAACAGTCCGGCTGTCAGCCACAATATGGTCACATTGTATAAGCGAATCGCCTCTCCCAACTCTGCCAAAGATGGGCTGCCGTCCGGGAATACCGCCAGTTGCGCGCCGTTGAGCAGCGCTCCCCAAATTTCCAAGGTCGAGGCGTCGAAGGAAATCGGAGCCAGTTGCAGGAAGACTTCTGCTGCGGTGAGGCTGGCATAGTTAGTGTCTTTGACTAACCGCACTACGCCCCGGTGGACGACGCAAACGCCTTTGGGCTTGCCTGTCGAACCTGAAGTATACATTACATAAGCTAGATGGTCGGCATTAGCAAGATTGGTAGGATTTATCTCACTTTGTTCGTCTATTTCCTCCCGCGCCGCCTCCAGGCAAATTACTTTTGCTCCGCAGTCGGGAAGTCTTTCTACTAGATGATTTTGAGTCAAAAGCACCGATATTTGGGCGTCTGACAGCATGAAATCCAGCCGCTCTTTGGGATAAGCTGGGTCTAAGGGCAGGTAAGCCGATCCGGCTTTGAGAACAGCCAAAAGCGAGACGATCGCATCCATAGAGCGATCGAAACAAATGCCCACTAAAACTTCCGGGCCAGCCCCCAAAATTTGCAAGTAATGTGCGAGTTGATTGGCGCGACAATTTAGCTGTTGGTAGGTTAGCTGTTGCTCTCCAAAAACTACGGCTACAGCGTCGGGAGTTTGTTCTGCTTGAACTTCAAATAGTTGGTGAATGCAGGCAGATTCGGGATAATTTGTTTGAGTGTTATTCCACTCAACTAATAGCTGTTGCCGTTCCGCAGCCGTCAAAATCGGCAAGTTTTTCAGCGGGCATTGAGGATTAGCAACTATCCCCTCTAACAGCACCTCAAATTCAGCCATGCGGCGGCGGATTGTCGCAGCATCAAATAAGTTGGTATTGTACTGGCACTCCAGCACGAGTTTGTTTTTTGTTTCGCTGGCATTCACTGCCCATTCAAAATTTTCATAAGTTCTGGGATTCGAGAAGACTTCAGCTTGAAAACCGTCCAAATTAAGCTGCTCTTCGGCAAGTTGCACATCGAGATTAAAAGTTACAGGTACTAGCGGAATGCGGCTGAAATCCCGCGGCAATGCTAATCTTTTGACCAAAGTACCGAAGGTAATCTGCTGGCAGTCGAGAGCATCTAAAATTGCCGTGCGGCGCGATCGCAAATAATCTATAAAAGATTGTTCCTCGTTAATGCGGGTGCGGAGCGGCAACAAGCTCACGCAGTGTCCCGCAAGCTTGTCTTTTCCCCCAACCAGTTGTCCCGCCGCCGGCATTCCGACAACCAAATCCTCTTGCCCGCACAAGCGGTACATAAAAGCTTCAAATGCAGCAAAGAGAGTTGTAAAAAAACTGCACCCTGCTTTTTTTCCCAGGCGTTTGAGGTTAGCAACCAAATCTGGATTGAGTTCCCAATCTTCCCGCGAACCCTGGTAAGTTCTCAAAGCAGGTCGCGCTCTGTCTGTCGGCAAATCTAGAACCGGAATTGTGCCTGAAAACTGTTCTAGCCAATACTTTTCAGCCTCAATATTTTCGGCTGTTGTTGAGTTTTCTTCTTGTGAAATTGCGTATTCTATAAAACTTTCTGGCTGTGGAAGATGGGCAGCTAACCCTTGCTGTCTGGTAGAATAAATAGCACCTAAATCCGGGAATAGTATGCCCCAAGACCAGCCATCGCAAATGATGTGGTGGCCGGTGAGAATAACGATGTGTTCCTGTTCTTGCAGCTTAATAATTTGAGTGCGAAACAGCGGCCCGCGCACTAGATTGAAAGGTCGATCGACTTCTTCACGGCGCAAATAAGCTAATTTCGATTCGCGATGGCGATCGTCCAAAATTGACAAATCTATCAAAGGAATATCAATCTCGAGCGACGACGCAATGCAGAGAGTCGATCCGTCCGGGCTAAATGTTGTCCGCAGCGCCTCGTGCCGCTGCACTAATTCCTGAAGGGAAAATCCGAGAGATTCAATGTCGAGGTTTCCTTGCAACCGCAGACACATCGACTCGTTATAAGCGCAATTTGCCTCGTCTCCCATTTGCACGGCAATCCAGATTTCTTTCTGCGATTCCGTCGCGGGTACGCAAGCAAAAAGTTCTCCGCCGGCGAAAGGATCGAAGTCTACAGCAGTTAGTTTTGGTTGTAAATCTGCGGCTATTTTCATTGGCTATTAACAGTAGTGCAACTAAATAAATTAAATTGTCTTTGTTGTAGGGGAGATTTGTTTGAAAGAGGTAGATTGGGATTTACCGTTGGGTGGGGGCGGGTTTATAAAATTATTGGTCTGAGGCAATTATTGTTTGTAAAACCCGCCCCTACAGGATTTAATTACCAACCCTAACCGTCAATTTGATAAACTATCTCCTACTTGTAAATGTTTTCCCGGCCGCTCTGGATCTGCGATGTACCAAGCTGGATTGCCATTAGGATCTCGCCCTAATTTGGCACCGGGTACGGGAGAATTGTTTGCGAAAGCAATTGACGATTTCAATCCATTGGTATTGCCATTTTTGTTGAAATCGATCGCCTTAACAGTGCTGCCAGACGGAGCGGCCAAAATCCGGCTGACTGCAATTCGGCAATGCTGTTTTTAAATGCTTCCTTTGCAAAAGCAATATCTGCGTCGGAATGCGCTAGCGTCAGAAAACACGGGCGGTGATCCCAAATGTGAATTCCTTTTTCCCGCAGCGAGTAAAACAGCAGTTCTCCATGAGTAAAATCTTGCGGGTAGGTGATTTTGAACAGGGAACCAAAGTTTTTAACAGTGAAAGGTGCTTGCTCTCGATCGAACATGGCGTTCAATTCTGCAACGAATTTGTCGGTTTTGGCATTGAGATCGCGCTGCAATTTCGGCCCGCCGCGCTTCAAATATTCGAGAGATGCCTTGGCGGCTGCTAAAGTCAGCGGGTGGCGCACAAAAGTCCCTGCAAAATAAGTGACGCCAACTTCCGGGAACGAGTCGTCGCCGAACTGCCAAAAACCGCCGTCTAAAGCGTCCATCCAGGCGGATTTGCCCGCGATTACCCCGATCGACATCCCGCCGCCGACTACTTTGCCGTAGGTTCCGATATCCGCTTGTACGCCGAAATATTCTTGGGCCCCGCCCGGTGCAATGCGGAATCCGGTAATCACTTCGTCCATAATGAAGGCGCAACCGGCTTGTTCGGTAATCCGGCGCACTTCGTGGAGGAATTCTCGCGGTTGCCACTCGGGACGGCGACTTTGTACCGGTTCTACCATGATGGCTGCAAACTCGCCCGCCCGCGCTTTTAGGATTTCCAGGGATTCTGGTTCGCCGTAGTCGAGGATCAGGGTATTGTCAACGGCGGATTGGGGAATGCCTGGTGCGGCGGGGAGCGATCGCAGTTTTTTGGTGCCGCGCACGATCACTTCATCGAAAATCCCGTGATAGTCTCCGGTAAACATGACGATCGTACTGTTGCCCGTGACGGTGCGGGCCAGGCGCATTGCGCCCAAAACTGCTTCAGAACCGGTGTTGCAGAAGGCGGCGCGATCGTGTTTTGTCATCTCGCACACGAGTTCGGCAACTTCCCCTGCTAGCGGTGTTTGCGGGCCGATTTCATACCCGCACTGCATTTGAGCTGCGATCGCTTCTGTAATAAATGGAGGCGAATATCCGAAAAAGTTCGATCCGAAACCGTTGGTTAAATCCACGTACTCGTTGCCGTCTTCATCCCAAATTTTAGAACCCGACGATCGCACCGCCACAATTGGATCAACCAACTCTTTCATCGTCCGGTTAAACCCCGAAACTACCCGCGGATCGGCGAGGTGGTGGCGGTGAGTCTGAGTGTACTGTTTGGATTTCTGAGTTCGCGCCGTATATCGCTTGACAAATGTTTCTAAATATGCTGCTTGCGACTGAGTTAATCCATCGCGATCGGATGTGTCGATGCGGGCGGCGGCACCGAACACCTTTTTTGGTTCTGCTGTTGGTTCTGCTTTTGGTGCTGCTGTGGGTGCGATCGTGCTGCCGTTAGTCTGGGATTGCGGGGTATTTTGAGTTGGTGCCGGCGGCTGCGGCATAACTTGACCGTTAGTTGTCGGTGCCGGCTGTGCGGGAACCAAACCAGCGCCGCCTAACAGTTCTAGCTGTCGCGACATAATTTGCAACTGCTGCCCGATCAGGTATTCGAGATTGCCAGACTGTACGGGATTCAAAATTTGAGGCCCAGGGCTGGGTAACGGCAGATTTACAGGGGCGCTGACTGCAACGGGAGTGGCAATGGGCGCAGGAGGTGCTGCTGTCGGTGCGATCGCCGGTGCGGGTGCTGGTGCGGGCGCGGCTTGTTGGACGGCAGGAGTTGCAGGCAAAACCTCCGGCTGCAGAGCACCATCGATAAATTCAGATAAAGTGCCGAGAGTGGGGAAAGTTTCTAATAGTTGGCGAAAAGTAATTTTGATGCTAAATTCTTTTTGCAAATTCAGCGCTACTTGAGTTAAAGATAGAGAATCTAAACCCATTTCTAGGAAAGTTAAGTCCTCATCAACACTGCCTAAATCCTCGCCAGAAGTTTCTTCTAGGATGTTTTTGATTACAGGAATTAGTCTGTACTTGCGCGCTGCCGTTTGGGTCTCAACCTGTGAATTTGGCATCAGTAATTGGGAATTGGTAGTTGGTAATTGGGAATTGGAAATGGGTAATTGAGAAGCGGGCAATTCCTCCACTATTTCAATCTTGCCCTCTGACACTTTTGGTTCGATCCAGAAGCGCTTGCTCTCGAACGGATAAGTTGGCAAGGGAAGGCGATCGCGCGTTTCCTCCTGATAAAAGCTCTGCCAGTCGATCGATACTCCGCACAGCCAAAGCTGTCCGGCTGCACTCAACAAAGCCGCCCATTCAGTTTGATTTTCATGGCTGTCGCTGAGGGAAGAAATGGCAACTTGTTTTTTCAAATCTTTGGCTTGTTTGCGAGCTAAAGTAGCAGCCGTTGTTCTCGGCCCGACTTCCAAAAGTATCCGGTTCGGATCTTGCCAAAGCTCTTTTATCCCGTCAGCAAAACGCACAGTCGCCCGCAAATGCCGCGCCCAATACATCGGATCGGTTGCTTGTTCCGCTGTTATCCAACTAGCAGTTACAGTAGAAACAAATGGGATAGTTGGCGCTGACAACTGCACTTTTTTGACATATTCGGCGAAAGGTTCGACGATCGAATCTACCATCGGCGAATGAAAAGCGTGGGAAGTGTGCAGTTGTTTGCAGACAACGCTTTCGGTTTCTAGTTGCTGCTGAAAAAGTGCGATCGCCTCCGTCGGCCCGGAAACCACGCACAAATCCGGCGCATTCACCGCAGCCACTGCCAAATCCGCACTCAAGCGCCCTTCTACTTGCGCCGCCGGCAACCGCACCGACAGCATCGAACCCCCCGGCAAATCTTGCATCAAGCGCCCCCTCGCTGCTACCAGCATCAAGGCATCTTCTAGGGAAAACACGCCTGCGATAGTTGCCGCTACAAATTCGCCGATGCTGTGCCCGATCGCACCTTGGGGAATGACGCCCCAACTCTCCCACAGCTTGGAAAGCGCGTATTCTAAGGTAAATATCGCAGGCTGAGTCAAGAAAGTTTGGCGCAGCGATTCGGCTGCTGTCGCTTCATCGCTGCCGGGATAAAGCACTTTCCGCAAATCTCGGCCGAGGTGCGGCTGCAAAATTTCGGCGCAGCGATCGACTGTTTCGCGGAATAAAGGCTCGGATTCGTACAAATTCAAGCCCATATTGACGTATTGCGACCCTTGTCCCGGAAACATGAAGATTACTGCCGGATTTCTCGATTCGGTGCAGCGGGTTGCTGTACGCAGCGGCGGCAGGGATTCGAGTACCTGCACGGCATCGGTGCGATCGCTGCAAACAGCGAAACGGCGGTAATTGAAGGCTTGCCGCCCGGTTTGCAGAGTATAAGCAACATCGGCGAGATCGATCTCCGGGTTTTGGGCGAGGTGCGATCGCAAATTTGCGGTGGCTGCGTCCAAAGCAGATGGAGTTTTCGCCGACAACAGCAGCAACTGCCGCGGGCGAGAAGGACTTGACGGTTCCAGTGCGGGTGCTTCTTCGAGGACAACGTGAGCGTTGGTGCCGCCGACACCAAACGAACTTACACCCGCTCTTCTGGGCGTTTGGCCGGCTTTCCATTCCGAGAGTTCGGCGTTGACGTAGGGCTTGCTGAATAATTGATCGCAAACAAAGAGCAGGAGGGATCAATATATTCAAGGTGGGTTAAAGATAAGTTTTTACTGTATCGATTCACCCAACTATAATGGTAAATTATACTCAATCCAAAAACAGGTGTTCTTTTTCCAAATAGACATAAAAACACACACAAAACCCGACGCCACCAGGTAGCAAGGTTCATTACCAAAAAAGTAATTGCAATAACTGTACCAGATGTATTATCAAGTTTTGCCATCACTCGATTGAGACCGAATCTTCGTTTACGCAAGCCCCAAACTTGCCCTCAATGGCATTTCTAATCCTCTCATCTTCCAACGCTTGCCTCTTTTTTGATTTACTCACATTTGCTCTTGGTCTTCCTAAGGGTGGCCCACTAAGCCTAATGCCTTTTTCTTTACACCATGCTCGGTTTTCCCGATTTCGGTAAATGCGATCTGCATGAACTGACTCTGGATAATACCCTGTGAACCTATGATATGCTTCTACTTGGGCTTTTAAGTCCCCTGATTCGTTGAAGTTATCCCAGCTCATCCGGTCTAAAAATACATACCCCTCAAAACAACTGGCTGATATTTTGGCTCCAAACTCTACGCTTTTTCCTGCTTTTCCTCTGACAATAGGACGAATGTGGGGTTGACTTAAACTTACTATTCTATCCTCAATGCTCTGTTTATTGTTATCAAATAACCACTGTTGTTGGCGAGTGACTTCTGTGAGGACTAGCAAGGTTTTATATTGCTGTTTGTTCAAACTTTCTAGGGTCGCACCTGAATCGATTAGCTGTTCAATATGAGCTAAGTTTCTTTTGATGTATTGAAGTTGTTTTTTAATTGCCTGTCTTCTTTTGTGGCGGGTAGGTCGTCTTTGTTTCGCGATTAATAAGTAATCTTTTCTGGCCTTATTACGGTAGGTTCGTGGTTTTTTAGGGGTTTTTTCTTTTTTAATATGTTTATACAGAATGTCTATGATTTTTTCAGTATGAACTCTGGCTCTATTTAATAGTCCTAAGTCGGTCGGATAACTAATGTCGGCTGGGGCGCAGGTTGCATCTACGATCAACTTACCGCGATTGGATGACTCATTTTTGGCGTCCGAATCCTTTTTTTTTTCGGGTTTGGCTGGCGTGATTTCTCGCATTTTTTCTACCATGCGTTCGTTCACTTTATTAATTAGATTGGGACTGATTCGTTGCCGAAAATGTACTAATAGTGATGGGTCAAAGGCGAGTTCATTGCTGTAGCTTGATTGACCGATAAAGTATTGTAGGTAGGGGTTTTCCCGGATCTGTTCTACTGTTTCACGATCGCTAATTCCCAACTTTTCTTTGATAATTAATGCCCCCAATGCCATCCGAAAGGATTTGGCTGGTGCCCCTTTTTCTGTGGGGAAGTTTTTAGCATATTCTGTTTCAAATTCTGACCACGGGATTAGTTCGGCCATTTTTACCCAACGGTTAAGGAGTGACAATTTTCCACATGAGGGGAGTTCAAAGTCGGAAGGTGAGGGAGTAGCAAGCTCAGCTTTTTTGTACACGTTCGCAGGTGGTGATGCACGGGTTTTGACCTATTTTACTTGTTAATCTTGCACTTTTTTCTCGCTCGCGCGCTCGAAAACCCAGACCACGCAATATGCGAGCGATTATTCAGCAAACCCGACGTAGAAGGGGCTGTTGGCAAAATCAATGGCTGGATTCGGTTGCTCGAAGTGCAGAGTGGCCGGTATTTGCTGGTGTTTGAGGGCTAAAGCTGTTTTGATCAGCCCTGTGACTCGCGCCGCGGCGATCGTGTGTCCGAAGTTGCTTTTGACGGAGCTGAGCGCGCAAAATTGTTTGGCTGCGGTTTTGAGAGCAAAAGCCTGAGTCAGCGCTTCTATTTCGATCGGATCCGCCCAGGGGGGTTGCCGTGCCGTGGGTTTCGACGTAG
Source organism: Microcoleus sp. LAD1_D5 (assembly GCF_036702115.1). NCBI lineage: Bacteria > Bacillati > Cyanobacteriota > Cyanophyceae > Oscillatoriales > Microcoleaceae > Microcoleus > Microcoleus sp. LAD1_D5. The sequence continues at coordinate 30,005 of NZ_JAUBSA010000066.1, forward strand.
GATATCGTTTCGGGATGCACGTCTGCCATCGCGTGCGCCATCGCGATCACGTCTGCTTGCCCGTCTACGCTTGGTGCCGCAAAGCTGACTTTGGCTGCCCCGTCGTTATTCAAGCCGACTCCGCGAATTACGGCATAGATTGTATCTCTGTCGGCGATCGCTTCTTCCAAACGCTTGAGTACAACTGCCCCGGCTGCGTTGCCGAACACGGTTCCTTCAGCCTGGGCGTCGAAAGGTTTGCAGTGTCCGTCGCTGGAGAACATCCCCCCTTCTTGATACAAATAACCGCTATTTTGGGGCACCGTAATTGATATCCCGCCGGCGAGGGCTAGATCGCACTGGTAGCTCATCAAAGCATAAAAAGCTTGACAAACTGCAACTAATGATGTGGAGCAAGCGGTATGTACGCTGACGCTCGGCCCTTTGAGATTCAGCTTGTAGGAGGTGCGGGTAGCAATGTAGTCTTTTTCATTGGCTACCATCACCTGAAACTCGCCCGCGCGGGAAATTACATCCGATCGTCCGGCGATGTTGTTGGGAAAATAAGTATTGTTGCCCGTGCCGGCGTAAACTCCGATCGAGCCGTTGAAGGTATTCGGATCGCAGCCTGCATTTTCTAGGGCGGCCCAAGCTATTTCTAAAAAAACGCGCTGCTGCGGGTCTGTAATTTCGGCTTCGCGGGGACTCACGCCGAAAAATGCTGCATCAAACCGATCGGCACCGTCAATAATTCCTCTAGCTTTGACGTAATTCGGAGCCTGTCTGAGATGTGGGTCAATACTGGGGTCTAGTTCCGCGTCACTGAAAAAAGCTGTGGACTCCACCCCGCCGCACAAATTCTGCCACAACTCACCGACACTGGCAGCACCGGGAAAGCGGCCCGCCATGCCAATAATCGCAATGCCGTCAAGTTCTGGGTTTTCTGGGGAATTAGTCATTAAATTAACGTTTTTTGGTAGATGGCTTGTGCCGGTTAAAAGCAGCTTTTTGCCGATCGGCCCTGTCTTGAAATTTGTTGTTGGACGGGCTTGCACTCTGCCCCTGATTTAAATAATTTGCCAATTGGGCGATCGTCGGGTGCTGGAACAATTTCACAATCGGCAAGTCTTTACCTAACAGAGCTCGAACTTGGACTGCAACTTGCAGCGTCATCAAAGAATTGCCTCCAATCTCGAAGAAATTGTCGTGAATCCCCACGCGATCAAGCTTCAGCAGCTTAGACCAAACACCCGCTAGCAAAAGCTCCAACTCGCTTTGCGGTGCCGCATAACTCTGGGACAGTTCTTGTCGCTGCGAGTCAGGTGCCGGCAGGGCGCGGCGGTCAATTTTCCCGCTGGGCGTCTTCGGCATCGCCTCAACATTTACAAACACCGCAGGCACCATGTAATCTGGGAGTTGCCCTTGCAGGTAAGGGCGGAGGTCGGCTATTGCCAATTGTTCCTCTGGATTCGCCACTATGTATGCAACCAGTCGTTTGTCCCCCGGTGCGTCTTCCCGCGGCAGCACCACAGCTTGTTTGACGGCGCGATGTTTTGCCAGTGCGGTTTCGATTTCTCCCAACTCTATGCGGAAGCGGCGAATTTTGACTTGGCCGTCAATCCGCCCGATGTACTCGATGTTACCGTCGGGCAGGTAGCGGGCTAAATCTCCTGTTTTGTAAAGGCGATCTTCTGAAGGCAGAAGGGAAAGATCGGATTCGATCGCGCTTATTTCATTGTGTTTAAAAGGATTGGGAATAAATTTTTCAGTAGTCAAGTCCGGGCGGTTGAGGTAGCCCCGGGCCAAACAGATACCCCCGATGTATAGTTCTCCCGCTACTCCTAAAGGTATAGGCTCACCATCTATTTGTAACAAATATATCTCCGTGTTGGCAATAGGGCGGCCGATCGGAGGCAGTGCGGGCCAATCTCCGGGCGGGCCTGCGAGGGTATAAGCTGTTACAACGTGGCTCTCGGAGGGGCCGTACTGATTGTGCAGGGTACAATTTTCTAGCTGCTGAAAGAAACTGGCGATGTAACGGTTGACTTGCAACTGTTCGCCGGCGGTGACTACTTCGCGCAGCGATTTGGGTATTAGCTGATAAGTATCGGCTGCTTCGGCTAAGTGTTGCAGGGCGATGAAAGGGAGAAATAGTCTTTGAATCTTTTGTTTGTCGATTAGCTGCAACAAACTCTGGGCATCTCGCCGGATTTCTTCTGTGATGAAAACGAGGGTGCCGCCGGCACACCAAGTACAGAACATTTCTTGAAACGAGACATCGAAGCTGAGAGATGCAAATTGCAGGGTTTTGGCTGGGCCCTCAAGGGTGGAGTTTTGCAGTTGCCACGCTATTAGGTTGACTAGGGCGCGGTGCGGGAGGGGAACTCCTTTGGGTTTGCCTGTGGAACCGGACGTATACATTGTATAACTTAAATTTAGGGGAGAGACGCTGCTAGCTGGGTTTTCCCTGCTGTGACTGCTGATTGTTTCCCAGTCTGCGTCCAAACAAACGGCGCGGGCTTGATGTGCGGGCAAACCCGATACTAAGTGAGATTGAGTGAGGATAACGGGAGCTTGGGTGTCGGCTAACATGAAGGTCAGCCGTTCTTGGGGGTAGGCTGGATCGAGGGGAACGTAAGCTGCGCCTGCTTTGAGAACGCCTAAAACGGCGATCGCAATTTCTAAGGAACGTTCCATGCAAATAGCGACTAAAACATCGGGCCCGACGCCTAATTGCTGCAAGTAATGGGCTAGTTGATTGGCTTTGGAATTGAGTTCCCGATAGGTGAGTTGCTGTTGGAGATTTTGGGAAAAAACGGCGGCAATGGCATCGGGCGATCGATAGACTTGTGCTTCAAATAATTGGTGAACGCATTTGTCTTGCGGATAATTTGCTTGAGTTTGATTCCACTCCTGCAACTGAGCAAGTTCGGCTGCTGTCAGCATTGACAATTTGCTGATTTTCTGCTGAGGATTCGCGGCTATACTTTCTAGCAAAGTTTGCAGGTGTCCCAACATTCGGGTAATGGCGATCGGATCGAACCGCTGGCGATCGCCCGCAATTTTCAACAGCAGTTCGGTTCCCCGTATGCGTAAACTGTTAGGGGAAAACTTGTCTGTTCTAAAAGCTGAAATTCTCGGTTTTGCCAGTTGCCACCGAGAGCTTGCAGGGCAGAATTAATATGATATTTTTCAACTACTAGCAGGCTGTCAAATAAAGCTGTGCCGCGGGGAATATCGCTCCATTCTTGAGTTTTTGCCAGCGGCACGTTCCCGTATTCTTGAAATGCCGTCCACTGAGTTTGCAGTTGTTTGAGCCAGTCGATCGCTGGTAAATCGGGAGATACAATTACCCGAAATGGCAAAGTATTTATGAATAATCCTACCGCTGATTCTGCGTTTTCTAGGTTCGGCGATCTGCTGTCGCAAATAGTTCCAAATATTACATCTTCCGAACCGGAACAGCGGCTTAAAAGTATAGCCCAGGCTCCTTGCAGCAGGGTATTTAGGGTTAGTTGCTGTTCTTGAATTAGATAAGTTTAAGGCTGCGGTTACGGTGTTAGAAAGCCGGATTTCGGGTTCTGCTGATAAATTTTCTGTTGGTGTCAGGAACAGGCAAGATGCCTGTTCTACAACTGATAAATTTTGTTTAACAATACTCCGGACAGTTTTTAAGCAGCCAAAGTACCATAAGACAAGACTGAAGAAAGATTAGGATGGTTTA